>NZ_JBLKKY010000023.1:0-59867 GCF_059438195.1 Paraconexibacter sp. | reverse complement strand
TTACGCTCACCGTTCCAACAACCCGGTGTTGCGACGACCGCTTGAGAGCAGTCTGCGCGTTCGTCGTCGAGTCGCCGTTCGCCGTGAGAGGCGGCGAGATCCAGATCTCGGGACCGACCGGCTCCGGGGGCGCCGCGACCGCCGTCGCCGGGACGATTCCGATGGCGAGACACGCCAGTGAGACGATGCGACGCACTTTCCCTGCCCTCCCTGAGCGACGACGCTTGCGTGCGCGAGCCTAACCGAAACGCGCCACCTTCTCGTGCATTCGAGCCGGTGTCTTCGCCCGGTAGCGTGGACGCGGTCGCATGAGCCTCACGAGCGCCCTCCCGTCCGACCCGAGCGCGGACGCCCTCTACGACGCATTCGCCGACTGGGTGGGGGACCAGGGCCTCTCGCTCTACCCGCACCAGGAGGAGGCGGCGATCGAGCTCTTCAGCGGGAGCAACGTTGTCCTCGCGACGCCGACCGGCTCGGGGAAGTCGCTCGTCGCGGTCGCCGCGCACTTCGCGGCGCTCGCCGACGACCGCGTCAGCGTCTACACCGCGCCGATCAAGGCGCTCGTCTCCGAGAAGTTCTTCGCTCTCTGCGAGACGTTCGGCCCCGAGAACGTCGGCATGCTCACCGGCGACGCGTCGGTGAACCCCGGCGCCCCCATCATCTGCTGCACGGCGGAGGTGCTCGCGAACATCGCGCTGCGCGAGGGCGCCGCGGCCGACGTCGGGCTCGTCGTCATGGACGAGTTCCACTTCTACGCCGACGGGCAGCGAGGCTGGGCGTGGCAGGTGCCGCTCCTCAGCCTGCCGCAGGCGCAGTTCCTGCTCATGTCCGCGACGCTCGGCGACATGACCCGCATCGCCGAGGACCTCGGCGAGCGCACGGGCCGGGAGACGGCGATCGTCGCCGACGCCGAGCGCCCCGTCCCGCTCACCTTCGAATGGTCGGCCGAGCCGCTCCACGAGCTTCTCGAGCGGCTCGTCGAGGACGACCAGGCGCCGATCTACGTCGTCCACTTCACGCAGGCCTCCGCGATGGAGCGCGCGCAGTCGCTCCTCTCCGCGAAGCTCTGCACGCGCGAGGAGCGCGACGCCATCGCCGAGGAGATCGGCGCGTTCCGCTTCACGGCCGGATTCGGCAAGACGCTCTCGAAGCTCGTGCGCAGCGGCATCGGCGTCCACCACGCGGGGATGCTGCCGCGCTACCGGCGGCTCGTCGAGCAGCTCGCGCAGACCGGCCTCCTCAAGGTCATCTGCGGCACCGACACCCTCGGCGTCGGCATCAACGTGCCGATCCGGACGGTCGTCCTCACCGCGCTCGCGAAGTACGACGGCACGCGCTACCGACTGCTCAAGGCGCGCGAGTTCCATCAGATCGCGGGCCGGGCGGGCCGCGCGGGCTTCGACACGTCCGGCCACGTCGTCGTCCAGGCGCCCGAGCACGTCATCGAGCGCGAGCGGCTCCTGCGCAAGGCCGGGGACGACAGCAAGAAGCGCCGCAAGGTGCAGCTCCCCAAGCCGCCCGAGGGCCAGGTGAGCTGGACCGAGGAGACGTTCACGCGCCTGCGTGACGCGACGCCCGAGCCGCTGGCGTCGAAGATGCGCGTCGATCACTCGACCGTCCTCAACGTCGTGCACCGTCCCGGGGATCCGGTCGAGGAGATGCGCGCGCTGCTCGAGGAGAGCCACGAGGACGACCGCGGCCGCGAGCGGCTCCTCGAGCAGGCCCGGACGCTCGGCGACGAGCTCCTGGAGGCGGGGGTCCTCGAGTGGCTGTCCGAGCCGGACCCGGAGGGCCGCACGCTGCGGCTCGCGGTCGACCTCCAGGAGGACTTCGCGCTCGACTCGCCGCTCGCCTCGTTCGCGCTCCAGGCCTTCGACCTCCTCGATCCCGAGTCGGAGACCTACGCGCTCGACGTCGTCTCCGTCGTCGAGGCGATCCTCGACGATCCGTGGCCGGTCCTGCGCGCACAGGCGGACAAGGCGCGCGGCGAGGCGGTCGCCGCGATGAAGGAGGAGGGGATCGAGTACGACGAGCGGATGGAGCTCCTCGAGGAGGTCACCTATCCCCAGCCGCTCGCGGACGAGCTCCGTCAGGCCCTGCGCACCTACTGCGAGACGCGCCCGTGGGTGCGGGAGTCCGACCTCTCCCCGAAGTCCGTCGTCCGCGAGATGTACGAGTGGGGACGCACGTTCAGCGAGCTCGTCGCGCACTACGGCCTCGCCCGGTCCGAGGGCATCGTCCTGCGCTATCTCTCGAGCGCCTACCGGGCGCTGCGCCGCACGGTCCCCGAGCAGGCCCGCACCGAAGAGCTCGAGGAGATCATCGACTGGCTCGGCGAGACCGTGCGTCAGACCGACTCGAGCCTCCTCGACGAGTGGGAGGCGCTCACCGACCCCGACTCGGTCGCCCGGGCGGTGGAGGCGGCCGCAGCGGGAGAGCCCGCGCCGCCGGCGCGACCGATCACGGCGAACGAGAAGGGCTTCTTCGTCATGGTGCGCAACGCGATGTTCCTCAAGGCCCGGCTCGCCGCCGAGGACCGCGCCGACGAGCTCGCGCGGCTCGACGCCGCGGCGGGGGAGATGAGCGACCCGCCGGTCCGCCCCGCGATGCGCGAGCACGACTGGCGAGAACGGCTCGACGCCTACTGGGAGGAGCACGCGACCCTCGGCACCGGCCCGAGCGCCCGTTCGCCCGACCTGCTCATCGTCGAGGAGGACGCGCACGACGACGGCCGCCGCTGGACCGTGCGGCAGATCGTCGAGGACCCGGAGGGCGACCGGGACTTCCAGATCGTCGCCGAGGTCGACCTCGACTCGTCGGACGCCGCGGGAGAGCCCGTCGTCCGGACGCGCGGCTTCGGCCGGCCCGACGAGATCCGCTGAGCGCCCGGGACGGCGGCTACGTGCGCGCCATCGAGGCGTCCCAGATGCCGGACAGCTCGTCGAGGAGGGCCGTCGCGTCGACGTCGGCCCCGGCGAGCAGCTCGGTGAGGGTCCGCTCGGTCATCCACACGAGCGCGAACGCGCGCGCCTCGACGCGGGCGACGGGAAGCTCGGGCTGCGCCGCGGCGATGCGCGCCGCCGCCGTGCGGCGGAAGCGGTCGTGGAACGCGTGCCAGAACGCGCCGACCTCCTCGTCGTAGGTCGCGGCCTCGACGAGCGCGCGCAGCGTCGGGCGGTGCGTGCGGAAGACGTCGAGGACGGCGGCGAGCGTCGGCCGGATCTCGCCCTCCTCGCGCTCCAGCCACGGGTTCGCGACGACGCCGACCGCCTCCTCGAGGGCGGCGCCGAGCCGCAGGACGAGCTCGCGCTTGTCGCGGAAGTACGCGTAGAAGGTCGGTCGCGAGAAGCCGGCCCGCTTCACGATCTGCTCGATGCCGATGTCGGCGTAGGGCGTTCCCCCGTCGAGGAGCGCGACGGTCGCGTCGAGGAGCGCCTGCTCGGTGGTGCGGCGTGCGGCGTCCGTGCGGGTGCGCTGGGAGAGGGTCGCCATGGCGCGGAGCCTAGTTGACAGCTCCGCTTGACACCGCGAAAGGCCTGCCGGCGCCGCGTCTTGCACCGCGGTACCGAGACCGCACGCGCCGTCGTTGCCTGCAACTACTGACGCGGGTCGGGGGAGCGCCGGAGCCGCTGCAGGGAGGAGCACCGATTCGCGCGCCCCGACGCGCTTCTACGGTCACGACATGCTCACCCCGACCGTCCACCAGTGCCACGTGCTGCCGACGGCGCACCCGGTGCCGGGGCCGCCGCGGCCCGCGGCGGGGACACCGGTCGCCGCCGCGCCGGCGCCCTCGTCCTCGCGCTGATCGCTCAGCGGCTGCCCGCCGACGGCGTGAACGGCCGCATCGCGAACCCCTGCCGGTCGAGGTAGGCGAGGCGGTTCGGGACGGTCCGCTCGACGACGTCGGCGAGGGCGCCGTCGATCCTGTCGCGGCGGTGACGCAGGGCGAGCCAGACGAGGAAGGTCTCGGCGAGGTCCTCGTCGTCGGCCTCCTCGCGGGCGTAGGTCGAGATGAAGCGCCCGTCGGCGGCCTGGGCGGCGCGCCACCCGGCCGCCCGCGCGTGGCGGCCGTCGAGGGACGTGTGCACGGCCTCGTGCACGAGCGTCTCCTCGAGGATGCCGTCGCGCCGGTACTCGGCCGCCTGCCCGGTGTGGATGAGGAGGCTGCGATTGCCTCCTCCGAAGGGCTCCTTGCCGCGATGGATCCAGATCGAGCGGACCCCGCGGCGCAGGACGCGCGGCAGGCGCCCGGCCTCTCGCGCGTACGTCCGGGCCTGGGCGGTCGCGGTCCGACGGCTGCGGAACTCCGAGTTGACGACGACCTCGGCCCTGAGGCCGTCGGCGAACGAGGCCGCGAAGACGTAGGCCTTGCGCTTGACGAAGCGGTCCCGCCGGCGGTCGAACACCGTCCGCGGGCGGAAGCCGACGTAGCGCAGGCGGCGGTAGGTCGATGCGTCGCCCGACCGGATGATGTCGCGGTCGACGAAGATCGTCCCCTCGAAGGGGGGCTCGCCCTGCGGCACCTCCTGGCCCGCGGCGGACGACGGGGCGGCCATCGTCACGGCGACCGCCGCGGCGAGAACGGTGCGACGGGCGGCGTGCATGCGCGCGAGCCTACCCGCGGCGCGGTCCGGCCGCGGGCACCGCTCGGCGTCTGCGTCGGGCCGGGTCGCGCTCGTCAGTCGTCGCCGGCCGCCAGCGCGGCCACCTCGTCGCGCGCGTGACCGAGGTGCCCGCGGACGGTCCGCTCGGCGCCGACCGCCGTCCGGAGCTGCCGCGAGTCGACCTCGGCGAAGGCGCGCGTGCGGTCCCGCGCGGTGTCCACGCACTCGCCCATCGCGCGGAAGAGCTCGGGATACCCGGCGCTGTGGGTGAGCGCGGCGGCCTCGATCCGCCCGTTGACGTGCAGGGCCTGGATCTGCTTGAGGTCCCGCTCGAGCCGGGTCGCGCTGTCGACGATCCGCTCGAGGCCGTCCGTGACGCTGCCCAGCGAGGTGAAGAGGTCGTCGGCGCCCGACACGAGGCCGTCGGTGAGGACGCCGAGCGCGGGCACCATCTCGCGGACGTGCGCGTCGTCGCGCGCGGACTCGGCGAACTGCATGAGCATCTCGGCCTGCAGGTTGCTGAGCGCGATCCTGAAGCTCATGTCGCGGATGACGGCGAGCGTGGACGTGATGTCGCCGCCCATCTCGTCGGTGAGCGCCGTCACCGCCCGGGAGGTCGTGCGCATCATCGCGGAGAGCGCCCCGAACACCGCGCCGTGCTCGCTGAGACCGGCCGACGAGATGCTCGCGTTGAGCGCGAAGTCGCTGAGCTCCTCGCCGAGCTCGCCGACGAACGCGGAGTTCTCCTCGAGACGCGTGCCGATCGCCGAGACGTCCTGGAGGAGGGGGAGGAGGGTCTTGAAGTACGCGTCGGTGTCCGCGCACGCGCGGTGCAGCGCCGCGAGCCGACGGTCCGAGATCGCGACGTCCGCGGAGCGCTCGGCGGACCGGTGCGCCTCCCGGCTGTGCGTCTCGAGCGGCAGGGCGTGCCGCATGAACTCCTCGTAGCTGCCGTAGCCGAGGTCGCCGAGGCGCTGCCCGAGGAACGCGACGCCGTCGGCGATCGCCTCCTTGCGCCGTCGCACGTCGCCGCCTTCGCTGCGCAGCTCGTGATCGCGGACCTCTGCGTAGAGCTCCTGCACGGTGTCGAGGAGACCGCTCGTCGGCTTGAGGCGGACGGACACGAAGCCGTCGCGCGTCGGCACCGCGACGGCGATCACCCAGTAGTACGAGCCGTCGCTCGCCGCGTTCTTCACGTAGGCGGCGATCGGGCGTCCCGCGAGGAGGAACTCCCAGAACGTCGCGAAGACCGCGCGCGGCATGTCCTCGTGGCGGACGATGTTGTGCGGGCGGCCGATCATGTCGCGGAGCTCGTACTTGCTCACGCGTGCGAAGACGTCGTTCCCGTAGGTGATGATGCCCTTCGGGTCCGTCGTCGAGAAGAAGAGCTCGTCGACCTCGTACGGGCTCTCGACGGGCGTGGGGCGGGCGTGGGTGAGAGTGGCCATCACGCACTTTGTCGGCAGCCACGGCCATGATCGCAGTCGAATTGCGGAGAACTACGGACCCGGCATGATCCGGCGAGGGGCGAGGCGGGCCGCGCCGAGCGGCGGGGAGCGCCGTGCGAGCACGTCGCTCCCCGCCGGCTCGCGTCAGGAGCAGCCGTCGGTGACGCCGTCGCCGATCGCGGTCGCCGTGCAGCCGGTCAGCGAGAACGCCGTCGCCAGACTCCCGTCGCCGATGACCGTGGCGGTGTTGTCGTTCCCGACGCTGTAGGTCGTGCTCGAGTCCCCGATCGTCGTCGCGGTGTTCCGGTCTCCGTCGGTGAACGCGTTCGAGCCCTCGCCGATGACGGTGGCCGAGCTGTCCGTGCCGATCGCGCGGGCGATGCTCCCGTCACCGACGACCGTCGCGGTGTTCGAGGTGCCGAGCGCGGCGGCGTCGCTCCCATCGCCCGTCACGACGGCGGTGTTGCCCTCGCCGTTGGCCGCGGCACCGCTGTTCATCCCGTCCACCGTGGCGGTGTTGCCGTCGCCGTCGGTGCTGGCGACGCTGTCGTCGCCGGTCACCGTCGCGGTGTTGCCGTCCCCGCGCTGGGCGTAGGCCCAGGTGCGGTCACCGGTGGCCGAGGCGGTGTTGTCGTCTCCGTCCTGGGCCAGCGCGTGCGCGTCGTAGCCGTCGGCGATGGCGGTGTTGCCGCTTCCGAAGATCGCGCTCGCGCCCGAGAAGTCGCCGGTCGCCGTGGCGGTGTTGCCGTCGCCCTCTCCGGCGCCGGCATACGCATATTCGCCGGTGGCGACGGCGGTGTTCCCGTCGCCGTTGCCGGCGAATGCGAAGCTGTCGGCGCCGCGGGCTCGGGCCTTGTTCCGATCGCCGCCGGTGGCCTCGGCGGTGCTGCTGCTGCCGAAGGCGAGCGCCACCGAGCCCTGGCCTTCGGCTGTGCAAGACGCCGATCCGGAGTCGTGCCGCACCTCGCCGTTCGTGGCGATGCACATGGTGGACTTGGCCTGAGCCGCCGGGGCGCCGGCGGCGACCAGCGTGATGGCGGCTGCCGCCACGAGCCCTCCTGAGCGTGTCTTCGTCATGTCTGCTGCTCCTCGTGTGTCGTCGGACGCTGACCCGAGGCGACGTTGGCCCAGGGCCCAGGCCTCCGACAGCGTGCTCACTACCGCTCCGACTTCGGAGGAGTACCGAGGCCGGTCCGTAGGTCTCGGAGTCCTGCGACACGCGTCGGCCAGACGCCGGGCGTGCTCCGGCCCCTTCGCAATTGGTTGACATAAGATCGATTATCGAGCGCAACACGCCGCAGCATCGAGCCGTGGTTCTCGCGCGCGAGAAGGCTCAGTAGTTCGAGGCAGCCGCCGCGCGGCGAGTCACGGATGCCACGTGAGACGGCGGCGCCGACCATGAACGGCCCGACCAGGAGACGTGGCGTGCCGGCTCACACGATGGTCAGACCGAGTCCTCCGGCCGACGGCAAGACGGGCCCTTCCGACGACACGTCGCTCCCGCTGGCCGCGCTCGCCGGCGCGGTGTTCTTCGCGCTGATCGTCGTCCACTCACAGCTCCGGGCATCGGCCCCCGCCGTCACCGATCCCGCGCGCGAAGTCGCGGCGTACTTCGCGTCCCACCAGGACAGCCTCCAGCTCGGCGCGGTCGCGCTTGCTCTCGCCATGCCCGCTGCTCTCGTCTGGCTGGCCGGCCTCGTCAACACGCTGCGGCAGATCGAGGGCCCGAGCAGGGTCGCGAGTCTCACGGCGCTCGGCGGCGGAGTCCTCGCCGCAGCGAGCGCGGTCGTGACGGCCCTGATCCAAGGAACCGTCGCCGTCCGACACGCGGATCTCGGCGCCGACGGGACGCAGGCGGGTTGGACGATGGTCCTCCTCAGCACAGGCGGGATCTTGCTCGGCTTGATGGTCGTGATCGGAGCCGCGGGGATGGTCTCGCGGCGCACGGGGCTGCTGCCCCGCTGGGGTGGCGTCGCGAGCGGCGCGCTCGTGCTCCTCTCCCTGGTCGGCGCCTTCACCATCGGCTACGGCTCCGACGCCATCCAGGCCGTCGCGGGCATCACGATCCTTCTCGACAGCGTGTGGATCGTGGTCGTCGGCGTCCTCATGTGGCGACGCCCGCCGCACGCGGCCGCGTAGCCCCGATCGCTCAGCGTCGTCGTCGCCGTGCATCGGGTGCGCCCGTCCGGGCAGGTCGGCGGGGACTCCCCGGACCGGCCACCGGCGACGAGGTGTGCCGCGGCGGCTTTCGCGGTATCTAGGACACGTGAGCTCTCGGCCCTTCTCCTACTTCGCAGCCCCCGCCGCTCTCGTCGCCTGCGCCGCGGCGGTCTTCGTCATCCTCGGTGGCACCGGTGAGGCCGTCGGCGACGGGCGCATCGCGAAGGCGCTCCCGGAGTGGGACGTCCGCCTCGTGGGCAACGACCCGCTCGTGTCGCGGCGGTTCGGTGACGACTGCCTGCTGCGCGTCCGCGAGGGCCGCTCGGTCGAGGGCGAGGACCGCGACCGGCTGCCCGGGCGGATCGGCCTCGCGGAGGAGCCGAAGCTGAAGGTCGGCGGCCAGTCGCGACGGACGGACCTCACGACGCTCTACCTCCGCCTCACCCACGTCGGCGAGCGGTACACCCTGCGCACCGCGCTCGCACGCGCGTCCGACGAGGAGTGCGCCGAGCGCACCCGCCGCGACGCGCTCGCTGCCGCGCGGGTGCTCGTGGAGGCCGACGCCCCCCAGACGGCGACGACGGGTCTCTGACCGGCACCGCCCGCTCGGCGTCAGAGACCGAGGATCCCGCGCAGCGGCTGCGGGATCTGGGCGACGAGCCGGTCGCGCGCCTCCGCGAGCGCCGCGTCGCGGATGACGGCGATGAGCCGCTCCTCGAGCGCATCCGGGTCGTCGAGCTGACGCAGGACGGCGAGGACGTCGATCTCGAGGAGCGCCCGCCGGACGACCGGACCGGTCGGCACGAGGCCGTCGACGACCCCGTCGGGGATCCGCCGCACGGCCTCCTCCGCGAGCCCCGGCAGGCCGAGCTCGCCCACGTAGTCGTCGACGAGCACCGAGGCCTCGGGGAGCCGGCCCGCGCGCTCGAGGCGGTCGACCGCCGCGATGAGCCCGCTGCGGAGCACGCCCGCGAGCCGCCGCTCGTCGCGGCCGGTGAGGGCGGCGACCTCGCGGCGGTCACGCGCGGAGGGCAGCGACAGGACGAGCCGCTCCCGCGAGACGCCGAGGACGCAGGCCGCGCGCTGGACTCCCAGCAGGACGACGTCCTCCGCGACCGCCTCGAGGTCGTCCGTCGGCGGCCCGAGCGGCCGCTCCACGCACGGGTCGGCGGTGCGCGCCGGCTCGAACTCGTCGCCGCCCGACGCGAGGTGGATCGCGACGAGCCCGGCGCTCAGCGCGAGCGCCGCGAGCGGGAGCAGGAGCGCACGGAGGCTCACGTCCGGACCACCCGGGTCGGCCGCGACGCCGCGCGCCGGCGCGGTGGCCGGTCCCTGAGCATGAGCGACGGGAGGACCGCGAGCAGCGCGAGGCCGCCCGCGAGCAGGAAGGCGTCGCGGAACGCCCTCGTCGCCGCCCGCTCGAGCTGGTCGTCGAGCGCCAGCTCGAGCGCATCCGCGCGCTCCCGGCCCGCGGGTGAGAGCTCGATGGCGGCGAAGGCCGGCGCGAGGTCGGGGACGCGCCCCTCCTCACCGCGCAGCTCGGCGTCGAGCGCGTCGGCGAGGTCGAGCTTCGCGGTCGCCGAAAGCGGAGCGTCGAGGACGAGCGAGGCGATCGCCTCCTCCGTCGGCGCCTGGGCCTCACGGAGGTCCGCGGTGAAGACCGGCGTGAGGAGCGCGAGGCCGGCGACGACGCCGGCGTGACGAGCGGCGATCGTCCATCCCCCGTGCAGCGCCCGCGGGACCCGGTCACGCAGCGCGACGGCGGTGAGCGAGTCGACCGTGAGGCCGAGGCCGAGCCCGATGAGCGCCTGCGGGGCGAGCGTCCAGCGCGGGTCGGCGTCGGGGAGCAGCCCGAGCGCCACGAGCCCCCCGCCCATGAGGATCGAGCCCGCGACCGCCTCGGAGCGGGTCCCCGCCCGCGCGGCGCGCGCGACCGTTCCCGCGAGCACCGCGGCGACGGGGATGACGGTCACCGTGAGCGCCGCGAGCGCGGGCGACCGCCTCCACCCCTCGACGAGGAGGAGGACGAGCAGGAAGAGCGCCGCCGTGAGCGCGGCGGAGAGCAGCGCGAGCGTGACGTTCGCGACGAGATGCGGCCGATCGGGCAGCACGGGCACCTCGTCGACGCCCGTGTCGTGGACGGCGCGCCGTGCCCGCCGGCGCAGGACGAGCGCCGCCGGAAGCGCGAGGAGGACGAGCGGGACCTGCACGATGAAGATCGACTGCCAGGAGATCGCCTCGGTGAGGAGCCCGCCCGCGACCGGGCCGATCGCCGCGCCCGCGACGCCCGCGGCGGCCCACCGCGCCGCCCCGCGCCGCTCCTCCCCCGTCGCGGCGACGAGCAGCTCGAGGCACGCCGCGATGACGAGCGCCCCGCCGAGGGCCTGGACGACGCGCGCGGCGATGAGCACCTCGAGGGAGGAGGCGAGCGCGCACCCCGCCGACGCTGCGGCGAACACCACGATCCCGACCGCCCCCGCAGCACCCGCGCCGCCGTGGAGGCACACGCGGGCCGCCGGAACGGCCGCGAGGGCGAGGACGAGATTGAACGCCGTGAGGACCCAGGCGACCTCGCCCACCTCGGCGTCGAGCTCGCGCAGGATCTCGGGGAGCGCGAGCGTGACGATGGCGGAATCCGCGAGGACGATCCCGACGGCGAGCGAGAGGACCGCGGTCACGCCTCGATCGTAGAAGGCCGCGGGGTTCGGGCATCGTCCCGCGACGCGGGTCGCGCCGACGGCCGCCGCTCGTCGCGCGAGAAGCGTCGCGTCTAGGGTGGGTCCATGCCCGCCTCCCCCTCCCTCTCCGAGCGCGCCGACGTGCTGCGCCGCCTCCACGACGAGCATCGTCCGCTCGTCCTGCCGACCGTCTGGGACGTCTGGTCCGCGCGCACCGCGGCCGACGCCGGCTTCGCCGCTCTCACGGTCGGCAGCCACCCGCTCGCCGACAGCCGCGGCGAGTCCGATCAGGAGGGCCAGGCGCTCGCCGACGTCGTGGCCGCCGCGGGCCGCATCGCCGCGTCGGTCGACGTCCCGGTGTCCATCGACCTCGAGTCGGGCTACGGCGTCTCCCCCGACGAGCTCGTCGCCGCCCTCCTCGAGTCGGGCGGCGTCGGCCTCAACGTCGAGGACACCGTGCACTCCGAGGGCGGCCGGGTCCGCTCGACCGAGGAGCACGCGGCGTACATCGCGGGGCTCCGCGAGGCGTCCGACGCCGCCGGCGTCCGCGTGTGGATCAACGGGCGCACCGATCTCTTCGCTCACGCCGACGACAAGGCCGCGGTCCTCGACGAGGTGATCGCGCGGCTCCGCGCCCTCGTCGAGGCCGGGGCCGACAGCGTCTACCCCGTGAAGATCCAGGACGACGACGACCTGCTCCGCGCGGTCGTCGACGCCGTCGACGTGCCCGTGAACGCGACCGCCCACCCGGCGAAGCACGACCTGCGGCGCTTCGCCGACCTCGGCATCCGCCGGATCACGAACGGGCCGCTCCTCCAAGCCGCCCTCACCGAGGCGACCCGGGAGCTGCTCGCGCCCTGGAGGCCCGGCGGCTGAGCGAGGTTTCCCCGCACGCAGCGGTTCGGCGGATCACGGATGTCGCCGGGACCGCGCGAGGCGATCGTGGGGTCATGCCCGAGACGACCGCGCTCACGTCCCCGACCGCCACGCCGCTGCTCGAGGTGCTCGTCCCGCACGCCGACGCGAGCACCGAGGTCACCGTGATGGTCGACGCCCCCGCTCACGTCACGTACGCCGAGCTCAGGACGATCGACTTCGCCGAGATGCCGCGGCGCGACCCGCTCATGGGCTGGCTCATCGCCGCCCGCGCGATCCCCGACCGGATCGCGCGCCGGCTCCGCGGCGAGGCGCCCGCGGTGGCCATGGCGGAGGCGGGCTCCCGGCTGTGCGACATGTCCGAGGGCCCCGACGCGTGGATCCGGCTGGGCGAGCGCCCGGGGCTCGAGTTCGCCTTCGGCGCGATCGGTCAGTTCACCGGCCCGCAGGTGCGGTGGCGGCCCAGCACGGCGTCGGAGTTCCCCGGCTTCGCGGAGCCCGGGTACGTGAAGGTGGGCGCGGCGCTCTCGGTCCGCCCCTACGGCGAGCGGCGGTGCCTCCTCACCTACGAGTGCCGCTCGGTGGCGACCGACGAGAAGGCGAGCGCCGCGTTCCGCCGGTACTGGATGCTCGTCTCACCGGGGATCCGCCTCGTCCTGTGGCGCGCCGCGGTGGCGATCCGCCGGGCCGCGGTCGCCGCACGGCCCGAATGAGCCCCCCGGCCCCGGGCCGGGGCCCGGGGCGCGGACCGGCGGACCGCTTCAGCCGCCCTTCTCCGCGTCCTGGAGCTCGCCGCGGCCGAGCGCGAGCAGGAGAGCGTCGTTCGCCCCCTCGCCGATCTGCGTCTGCGGGGCGTCCCTGCGCAGGCGGGCGAGCTCGTCGTCGGCGCGGTAGGACCGGCTCGCCGCGAGCCGCGCCGCGAGCTCGACCGCCCACACGGCGGTGTCGGACGCGACGACCTTCGCGGCCGTCGACAGCTCGCGGGCGTTGTCGGCGTCGAGGTCGACGGCGATCGCGGCGCGCTCGGTGAGCGATTCGGCCGCCATCAGGCGCGCGCGCAGCTCGCCGACCCGGAGCTGCACGTGGGTGTGGTCGCCGAGGACGCCGTCCCCGATCTCGCGGTCGGTCGATTCGGCGAGCGCGACCGTCAGGCAGCGGTCGATGATCCCGAGCGCCCGGCAGGCGACGTTGACGCGGCCCACGCCGAGCGCGCCGAGCATCTGACGGGCGCCGCGGCCGGCGCCGTCCGGTCCCCCGAGGATCTCCGCGCCCGGGGCGTGGTGGGCCTCGAACACGTAGGCGGCGGACTCGACGCCGCGGTAGCCGATCTTGTCGAGCTCGCTCACCTGCCAGCTCGGACCGTCGCGGCCCTCCGCCGGGAGGACGACGCACGTGAGGTCCCCGTCGACGCGGGTCATCACGAAGACGACGTCGGCCGACACCCCGCCGGCGACCCAGCGCTTGCGGCCCTCGAGGAGGAGCCCGCCGCGCGGGTCGGGCGTCGCGGACGTCGTGAGCCTCGAGAGGTCGCTGCCGGCCTGCGGCTCGGTGATCGAGAACGCGGCGAGAGCCGACCCGTCCGCGAACCGCGGCAGCCAGCGCTCGCGCTGGTCGGGCGTCCCGTCACGGACGAGGAGCTGCGTCGCGAGGCCGGTCGGGTTGACCGCCCCCGTGAGCGAGATCCAGCCGCGTGAGAGGGACCGCCACACCGGGACGAGCTCGGCGACCGTCAGGCCCTCTCCCCCGTGCTCCGCCGGGACGAGCGCGCCCGGGATGCCGAGGGCGACGATCTCCTCCCAGACCGCGTCCGGGAGGACGTCGTCGCGGTCCCAGTCGGCGACGTGCGGGAGGACGACGTCGGCGACGAAGCGGTCGACCGCGTCGGTGAGCGGGGGCTGCGCGAGGTCGGGTGCGGGCATGGCCGACCGTCCCTACCCGCCCGGCGCCCCGCCGAAGCGCGCGGTCGATGCCGAGCACGCACCCACCGCCCCTGACCGAGCGGACGCGTCTCCCCCGTCCCGGGTGTCGGCGTGGGTATATGTGCGCCATGTCCGTGCCCCGGCGTGCCGCGCTCTGCGCCAGCCTCCTGGCTCCCGCCGCCGCGGCGGCTGCTGCTGCGGAGGCTCTCGCGGCGCGACGTCGTCGCGACGGCAAGCTACGGTTGCGCGCGGCGACGCGCCCGACGACCATCGCGTCGGTGAAGACCGTGCCGGCCAGGGACCCTCACGGCGTCGGATGAGCGCGACCGTCGTCGTCGGCGACTGCGAGCTCGTCCGGGCGACGTGCATCGAGCTCGCCCGCGCCGGGACGACGGCCACGCCGCTCGACGGCGCGGAGGCCGATGTCGAGCTGCCCCGGCTGCTCGACGACGCGGAGCGCGTCGTCATCGCGACGCGCTCCGACGCGCTCGCACTGCGGCTCGTCCTCCTCGTGCGCGACCGCGCGCCGGAGATCGATCTCGTCGTCACCGTCTTCGACGGCACCCTCGCGGCCGAGCTGCGCGGCCCCGGTCTGGACTGCCGGGTGGTCGCCTCCGCCGAGGTCGTCGCGGCCTCGGTCGCGGGACCGTGCGCAGGCGGCGCCGACGCGTTGAGCCGGAGCGCGCGCGGCGTCGAGGATCTCGAGGCCTCCGAGGCGGTCGTCCGTCGTCCGCACGAGGAGCATCGGGTGCCGCTGCCCGCGCGGGCTTGGCGCGGTCTCTCGTCCCTCGCCCGCCCGCACGACACCTCGGCGCAGATCCTCGTCGCCGGTCTCGCCGGCCTCGCGCTCATGCTCGCGATCGACGTCGTCATCGGTCTCACGGCCCTCGACGAGGACCCGGTCGAGGCGCTCTTCTACGCGACGCGCATCCTCACCACCGTGAACGGCAACGACGCGCTCGTCGAGAGCTCGGCCGCGATCCGGCTCATCTCGGTCCTCACGATGCTCGGCACGCTCGCGTCGATCGCGCTCTTCTCGGCGGGGCTCGTGAGCCGGATCGTCGAGCCGCGGCACGTCGGCATCGTCGGCCGCCGGTCGATGCCGCGGAGCGACCACGTCGTCGTCATCGGGATGGGTCAGATCGGCCTGCGCACCGCGCTCCTCCTCCGCGACGCCGGCGTGCGCGTCGTGGGCGTCGACCGCGACCCCGCGGCGGTCGGCGTGCGCCTCGGCAAGGCCGCCGGCCTGCCGATCGTCATCGCCGACGCCGAGGACAGGGCGCTCCTGCGGCGCGTCGGCGCGAAGAGGGCCCGGGCCGTCGCCGCGGTGACCTCCGACGACCTCGCGAACATCGAGGTCGCGATGGCCGCGCGCGCCGTGCGTCGGGACGCGACCGTCGTCATGCGCGCCGGCGACGGCGAGATCGCCCGCGAGACGCGCTCCCTCCTCCACCTCGGCGTCGTGCGGGACGGGCACCGCCTCGTCGCGATCGCGCTCTGCGCCGCGGCGCTGCGCGACGTCCCGTCCGCGGTCCTGCTCGACGGCGGCGCCGACCGGGGCTGGGTCGTCCTCGAGAGCGGGGAGCCGCTGCGCTGGCCTGCCGGCCGGGACGCCGACCCGCCGGGCGACGCCGCGGCGGTCCCCTCCCCGCGGGGCACGCGCGCGGAGCGCTGAGGCGCCTCCTCAGGGGAGGGCCGCGAAGGCGGCGCCGAGCGCGCCCCGGACGCCGCGCGGGAACCTCCCGAACGGCTCCGGGTCGATGCGCCGCGCGCCTCCGCTGCCGGCCGCGCGCCACGTCCCGACGACCTGGCCGTCGGCGACGACGGTCGGCCGGAAGACGCCGTTGCGTCCCGGCACGATGCGCTCCGCGTAGGCGTCGGGCACCACGGCCGAGCGGTCGGCGTAGCCGAGCACGTACTCGTCGAACCCGGGCAGGAGGTGGACGCCGGCGACGTCGTCGCGCGCGGCGGCCAACCGGTCGGGCGTCGCGGGGTCCATGAAGTGCTCGACGCCGTCGGCGTCCACGGCCTCGAGGGCCGGGCGGGCCCCCGCGAGACCCGCGCGCGCGTCGCCCATGGTGAGCCCCGCCCAGCGTGCGAAGTCGTGCACGGTCGCGGGCCCGTGCCCGCGGAAGTAGCGCTCGGCCCACTCGACGAGGGCCTCCTCCGGGTCCGGGCGGCGCGGGTCGGGCACCCACTCCTCGAGGAGGACGACCTCCTGCTCGCCGTCGCACATCGGCCCGAAGCAGACCACCCCCGTGAGCGCGAGGTGGTGGAGGAGGTGGTAGCCGCGGCCGCCGGCCGGCGAGAGCCCCGCCTGCTCCCAGCGGGCGAGGATCTCGGCGCGCGGCAGTCGGCCTCCCCCGCCGAGCGCGTCCTCGACGATCTCGCGGGCACGCGCGATCGCCGCGTCGTCGACGCCGAGAGCGGCCCGCCGCGCGCGGTTTCCCGCGACGACGCGCGGCGCGGCGACGGCGAGCATCCATCCGAGATCCTCGGCGGGAACGAGGTGCAGCGTCCCCCGCATCGGCCACGAGCGGACGACCTCCCCGGCGTCCATCGCGGCGACGACCTCGTCGCGTGAGCGTCCCGCCGTCCGCAGAGCGACCGACGTGATCGCGCCGGGGAGATCCTGCGCCTGGACAGCGGTGAGCCGGTGGACGGCCTCGCGCGGCGTCTCGCACGGCGGGCCCGCGATCCGCTGGGCGGTGAACCGCAGCCGCGCGATCTCGTCGTGCTGGAGAGGCACGACGCGGACGCTACTCGACCCTCGGGGGTGATCGGGGCGGTCCGATCTTCGTCCAGCGTTGAGGTTGGGCTCGTACCTTTCGGGCATGAGCGCCGTCGTCCCCAGCACGCGTCGTGAGGAGCTCGAGGAAGCTCGGGAGTCGCTCTCATACTGGGAGGGCCGCGCCCGGTCGCTCGGACGGGGCCGCGGCGCCCGCGCGCAGCGTCGGGAGGCCATGGAGCACGCCGAGTCGTGCCGGTCCCGCGTCGCCGAGCTCGAGCGCTCGCTCTACGGCGCCGGGACCCGCGGCGCGCTCGTGCTCCTCGCCGAGGAGGGGCGCCTCCCCGAGGCCGCCCGCCACGCCGGCCGGACGCTCGCGCGGCGCGGCCGGACCGCGCTCATCGTCACCGCGGTGGTCGCGGTGACGGTGACGCTGCTCGTCCTCGCGGTCGTCATCGCGATCGCGATCGCGATCCTCGGGGTGGCCTGAGTCAGCGCCGGGCCACCTGGGGGCTGCGCTCGGCCGGCTCCACGCTGCGTACGAGAGCGCGCGCGGCGTCGGCGATCCGCTCGGCGTCCGGGAGCGTCGAGGCCTCGCTCGTGCGGGAGTACGGGATCGTCCGCTCCGGCGCGACGCGCCCGAAGCGCGCCGGCACGCCGCGCTCGGCGATGACGGCAGCGATCTCGCCCGTGAGCCCGAAGGCGCGGTAGTCCTCGTCGACGGCGAGGACGGCCCCCGTGCGGGCGGCGAGACGCTCGACCGCGTCACGGTCGAGCGGCGCCACGCTGCGAAGGTCGAGAACCGCCGCGTCGATCCCCGTGCGTGCGAGCGCCGCCGCCGCCTCGAGGCAGCGATGGACCGCGACGCCGACGCTCACCAGGGCGACGTCGGCTCCGTGTCGCACGAGCGCCGCCTTCCCGAGGGGGATCGGCGCGACCGGGTCGTCGACGGGGCCCTCCGCGCCGGCGCGGGGGACGTCGAACGCGACGGTCGTGCGGTGCCCCGAGCCGAGGTAGTCGAGCCAGTAGTCGGCGAGGAGCTTGTGCTCCATGAACACGACCGGACCGTCGTGGCGCAGCGCGGCGACCATGAGCCCCGCCGCGTCGGCGGGCGTCGAGGGGACGACGACCGAGAGCCCCGGGATGCCGGCGAGCATGCCCCACAGGCACTGCTCGTGCTGTCCGCCGTCGCCGTAGCCGCCGCCGCACGCGGTCCGGACGACGAGCGGGCAGTGCCACCGGCCGCCCGAGAACGCGTCGAGCTTGGCGGCGTGGTTGAGGAGCGGGTCGAGCGTGACGCCGACGAAGTCGACGAGCATGAGCTCGGCCACGGGGCGCAAGCCGGCCATCGCTCCGCCCACGGCCGCCCCCATGAACGCCGCCTCGCTGATCGGCGCGTTGCGCACCCGGCCGGGGCCGAACCGGACGAGGAGGTCGCGTCGCAGCAGCCGGACGTCCTCGCCGAGGACGACGATCCGCTCGTCATGGGCCATCTCCTGCGCGAGGGCGCGGTCGATCGCGGCGGCGAAGGTCGTCATGCCGCGATCTCCGAGACGGCGAGCGCGCGGTCGACCGCGTCGCTCACCTCGCGCGTGGCCCTGGCATCCGCGGCGCGGCGGGCGGTGCCGGGGAGGCGCCTCCCCGCGACCGCGAGCGGATCTCGCGCGGACATGCGCTCGACCGCGGCCCCGGCGAGCGACTGCGTGACAGCCGCGAGACCGGCCATCCGCGCCGCCGGCCGGGCGCCGGGGCGACGACAGGTCGCCGTCGCGAGGCCACCGAGGATCCTGCGCGAGTCCGCCCCGAGCGGGGAGCGCAGCATGCGCAGCAGGGGATCGCCGAGGAAGTGGCCGTCAGGGCGGTGGCAGCGGGCGATGAGGAGGGTCGGACCGCCGCCGCGCCGCGCGCGCCGCACCGCCAGAGCCGCGCTCCGGCTCACGCTCCCGACGTCGGTGCCACGCACCCGCCGGACCGGCAGTCCGAGCCCTCGGGCGCGGGTGCCGAGCTTCCCGGCGGTGACGCTTCGCGAGACGGTGGTGATCGCGAGGGCCGAGTCCTTGCAGACGAAGACGACGGGCAGCCGCCAGGCGGCCGCGAGGTTCATCGACTCGAGCAGCATCCCCTGGTTCATGGCGCCCTCGCCGAAGAAGGCGACGGCGACGGACCCGGGCCGCAGACGCTGGGCGGCGAACGCGAAGCCGGACCCGAGCGGTCCCGAGGCGCCGACGATGCCCGAGGACGCCGCGAGGGCGTCGGGGGCGAGGAGGTGCATGTGCCCGCCCTCGCCGCCGCACAGTCCCTTCTCCGAGCCGAGCATCTCGAGGAAGAGGGACTCGAGATCGACGCCCCGTCCGACGAGCGGCGGCGTCGAGCGGTGATCGAGCGCGAGTGCGTCGCCGTCGCGCAGCTGGGCCGCGACGCCCGCCGCGATCGCCTCCTCACCGATCCCCAGATGCATCTCCCCGGAGACGAGGCCGCGCTCCCAGAGGTCCCGCAGCGACTCTTCCACGCGGCGCATCCGGACCATCGAGGCGTAGAGCTCCTCGAGCGGGACGGACCTGTCTGCCGGGACGTCCATGCGGCGAGTCTCCCGACACCGCAGCGCCGGCCGCATCCGTGGAGAGTACGGCCGGGCCTCGGCGGTCTGCCCCGTCCACCGGGGCGGCTGCTCAGCGCACCTCGGGTGGCAGAGCCGAGTACGGCGACGTGCGCAGCGCGTCGCGGATGACCCTCGCCGCTCGCGGGTGCCGGGAGAGCCGGAAGGGGCCGCTCGTCCTCTCTCCCTGGTTGTACTGCAGCATCCGCGTCCGGCGGTGGGCCCGGACCCAGGTGAACAGCCGGCGCGCGAACGCCGCGTCGTCGGCGCCCCACATCGCCCACTCGGCGAGGGCGAAGGGCCGCCGGTGCCCGGAGGCGTAGCGACGGTAGAAGCGGTCGAGGCCGCGGAAGTTCGGGTACTTCGAGTAGAAGCTCGTGCCGACCCAGTCCACGTAGCGGCGGCCGGGCCAGAAGCGCTCGGGGGCGAGCGCCGCGACCTGGGGCGAGCCGGCGGTCATCGGCGCCCACATGAGCGCGAGCCGCGGGACCGGCAGGGTCTCCTCGTCGGTGCGCAGCCGCGGCTGGCCGAGTCGGCGCAGCCGGGCGTCGATGCGGGAGACCGAGCCGCCGCGCAGCACGAGCGCGGTCCGGCGCCACGCGGCGACGAAGCGCCTTGCGCCGTGGTCGCGGCCTCGCGAGCGGCCGTCGCAGCGCAGCGGCGCGTAGGCGTTGCGGCAGTTGTTCATCTCGGCCATGAGGCGCAGGTAGACCGGCGCGCCGTGCTCGGCGAGGCGGCGGTTGAGGGCGACGAGCTCGGCGTCGCCCTCTCCCCTCGCGATCTCGCCCGGGGCGATGGCTCCCGCCCGGTCCTGGGCGTTCGCGGTGCTGAGGTGGAGCATCACGCGGGCGGGGACGGACGCCGCGCGCCGGAACGCCCACTCCTTGCCCTCGCCCCACTGCACGAACTGCTGGACGACGGCCGGCCGCGGGCCGAAGGCGTCGGGCTCGCCGCCCGTGACGCCCGACCAGACCTTGCCCGGTGGAGGGAGGTACTGCCCGGCCGCGGCGGGCCCGGCGAGGGCTCCGGCGACGAGGACGGCGAGCAGCGAGACGAGGCAGACGGCGGGGAATCGACGCATCCACCCGGTGATCGGCGGCGAACGCGCGAGGTTGAAGGTGAGCCCCCCGGCCAGGCGCCGAACCGGATTCCTCCGTTCACATGGCCACGGGGGAATCCGGTTCGGCGGGGCAGGGCGGTGGTCAGGGGGCGCCCAGCTGGAGCGCCATCTCCGTCACGAAGTCGATGAGGCTGTCGTCGTCGACCGGGAGGGTGCCGTCGAGGCGCCGGGCGACGAGCGCCGTGAGCGCGCCGGCGATCGCGGTCGCCGCGAGGACCTCGCGGCCGGGGCCGATCGGCGCCGAGCCGAAGAAGGTCGCCCGCTGCTCGACGAGCATGTCCGCGAAGCCGCCGATGATCTCGCGACGCCGCCGCTCCAGCTCGGGGGTGCCGATGCCCTCGAGGAGCGCGGCGCGACCCTTCCGCGGGTCGCCGACGAGGACGCGGACGACGGCGACCGCCCCTGCGCGCACGCGGGCGCGGGGATCGTCGGCGGGGCTCGCGGCGGCGGCCTCGAAGATCGACTCCCGCACCTCGTCGGCGAGCTCGTCGATGAGCGCGACGTAGAGATCCTCGCGCGAGCGGAAGCTCTCGTAGAAGTAGCGCTCGGTGAGCTTCGCCGTGCGGCACACCTCGGTCATCGTCGCGTCGCGCCATCCGCGCGTGCCGATGACCTCGAGCGCGGCGGCGAGCAGGCGGGTCCGCCGCTCCGCGCGGCGCTGCTCGCTCGTGCGGCCCTTGAAGACGCGCTCGCCGGTCGCCATCGATGCTCATGTTGACAGATCGTCCTGTCATCTCTAGAAGTTCCTGACATGAATGCCTGTCAGTTCGTCCCGGTGACCGGATGACCCCCGCGCTCGACGAGCCGGTCCGGGGCCGCGCGGTCTCCGCGGACCCGCCGTGCCCGTTCGACCCGCGCATCGCGACGCAGGTCCGCGCAGACCTCCTCGACGAGACCCGCGCGCGCCGGCGCGTCGGGCTTCCGCCGGGGTCGCTCGCGCCCAGCGCGAGGAACACCCTCCTCACGACGACCGACCCCCTCCGCCTCGTCCTCGAGCACCACCGCCGCTTCGGCCCGGTGTTCACGATCCGCCACGCCCACCAGGCCGTCGTGTGGGCGATCAGCCCGCGGGCGACGCACCAGGTCCTCGTCAGCGAGGCCGACGCGTTCTCCTGGCGCGAGGGCCGGTTCGGCGATCTGTGGCCGCTCCTCGGCGACAGCTTCTTCGCGATCGACGGGCCGTACCACCACCAGACGCGGCGGATGCTCCTCCCCGCCTTCCACGCCGACGCCGTCGAGGACGTCGCCGACCGCATCGTCGCGGAGGCGGTGCGCGCCGCCCCGACGCTCCGTCCCGGCACGCGCGTCGACGTCAACCACTGGGTCCGCGACCTCGCGATGCGCGTCGCGCTGCGCGTCCTCGCCGGGTTCGACGGCGACGACGACGAGGCCCACGACTTCGCGGTCGCCTTCGAGCGCGCGCTCTCGTTCCACTCCCACCCTCTCCCCCTCCAGATGCTGCGCGGGCCGGGGACGCCCTTCGCCGAGATGCAGCGCACGCGACGCGAGCTCGACCGCCTCCTCGACGTCCAGATCGCGCGCGGCCGGTCCTCCGACCGCCCGCGCGGGCTCCTCGGGATGCTCCTCGCCGCCACCGACGGCGACGGACGTCCGCTGCCCGACCGCACCGTGCGCGACCACCTCATGTCGCTCCTCTTCGCCGGGCACGACACGACGACCGCGACCTTCACGTTCCTCGCCCACGAGCTGGGCCGCAACCCGGCCGCGCGCGACGCGCTCCTCGCCGAGCTCGACGACGTGCTCGGCGACGCGGACCCGACCCCCGACCAGCTCGACGGCAAGGCGCTGCCGGTCCTCGAGCGGACACTCGGCGAGACCCTGCGCCGCTACCCCGCCGCCTGGGTCGGCCCGCGCAGGACCGTGCGCGACGTCGAGCTCGACGGCGTCCTCGTGCCCGCCGGCGTCGCCGTCCACTACTGCAGCTGGGCGACGCACCACCTCGACGAGCTCTATCCCGAGCCGCTCGCCTTCCGTCCCGACCGCTTCCTCCCGGGCGGCGAGGTCGACTCGCTTCCGAAGGGGTCCTACGTGCCCTTCGGCGGCGGTTCGCGGATGTGCCTCGGCAAGCGCTTCGCGCAGTACGAGCTGAGGGCCATCAGCGCGGTCGTCCTGCGTCGCGTCCTCCTCGACGGCGACCCTGCCGACCCGCTGCGGATGGCGTTCTCGCCGACGCTCGGGCCGCGCGACGGCCTGCGCTTCCACGTCCGCGCACGTTGAGACCGGGGGCGGCGTCGGTGCGTCCCGGGTCCGCCGGGGCGCATCGACGCCGCGTCGGTTGACGCGGCTGCCCCGACCAGGCACGCTCGCACCGGAGCCGCGACACGAGGAGGGGCGACATGGGACTCCACGTGAGGAGGACGGCACGCCGGGCGGCGGCCGGGATCCTGCTCGGCCTTCTCGCGGCGCCGGCCGGCGCCGCCGCGGTCGGGCACACGGGCATCCCGACGACCGGCCCCGTCGCGGTGGCGCCCACCGCGGTCCTCGAGTGGCGGATGCCCGAGCGCTTCGACGAGGGCTGGAAGGCTTGGCGCCGCACGGCGGCGACGTACCGCTCGTCGTACGTGTCGCCCTCGAGCTGGACGATCGAGATCGACGGCTGTCGCTCCTCCGGCCGCGGGAGCAGGATCGTCCGCTACGAGGTCGGCGTCGCCGGCGTCGGCCACGCCTTCACCGGGACCGCCGGCGGGACGTCGTGCCGGCAGCGCGTCACCGGTCTCCCCCGTCTCGGCGACTACGTCATCGGGCTCACGGTCCGCACGGAGGGCGGAGGCGTCGCGCGGGCGGCGGAGCGCGTCACTCTCCGCGACTGGCTCGTCGTCTCGCTCGGGGACTCGATGGCCTCCGGCGAGGGATCGCCCGACCGCTCGGGCCGGTACCGCCTGCGGACCGACCTCGACAGCACGAAGGACAAGCTGCGGTTCCTCAAGCACCTCGCCGTCGGCCATCCACGACCGGACGCGAACACCGACTTCGACGTGCGCGAGAGCCGCGCGGTCACCTGGAAGGACAAGCGCTGCCATCGCTCCGCCCGCGCCGGCCACGCGCGCGCCGCCCGGTCCCTCGAGCGGCGGGACCCCCACTCCTCGGTCACGTTCGTCAGCCTCGCCTGCTCGGGAGCGAAGGTCGCCCACCTCCTCGACACGACCTACAGCGGCCAGCAGCCGCCGGTGGATCCGCGGCCGAAGCGGCTGAAGCCGCAGCTCGGCGTGCTGCGCTCGCTCCTGCGCGCGCGGGCGCCGGGCTCGCCCGCCGGGCCGCGATCGGGGCGGCGCATCGACGCGCTCCTCCTCTCGATCGGCATCAACGACGTCGGCTTCTCGACGATCGTCGAGAAGTGCGCGCAGAACGTCGCGTCACCGAAGTACGGCGATCCCCGATGCGTGACCGACACGCGCGTGGACAGGAAGATCGACGGGCTCGAGAGCAAGTACGACCGCCTCGGCCGCGCGCTGCGGGGCTTCGACATCGACGAGGTGTACGTCACCGACTACCCGGCGGCGCCGTTCGGTCGCGGGGACCGCAGCGGCGGGTGCGGCATCCTCGGGCTCCGCCTCGTCGGCATCAAGCAGGACGAGGCCGACCGCATGTACGTCGCGGGACGCCGCCTCAACGGGCAGCTCCGGGCGGCGGCGAACCGCCACGACTGGAACTTCGTCGACGGCATGACGGAGCGCTTCCTCGGCCGCGACTACTGCCGGCACCACGAGCGGCGGAACTTCGTGCGGCTCGAGGAGTCGCTGCGCAAGCAGGGCACCGAGCACGGCACGTCGCATCCGAACCCGCGCGGCCATGCCCAGATGGGCAGCCTCCTGCGCGATGCGATCGGGCTCGGCCTGCCGGACGGCCCGTTCGTGCGCACGACGCTCGTCATCGACGAGGTGAAGCTCGGAAGCTCCTTCCGCGACCAGCTCGACGACCTCGACATCACCTTCCACCCGTCGGCCCAGCAGGAGGTGACCGTCCGCCGCGGGGTCCAGTTCATGGGCCGCTGGCGTCCCCTCGGCCTCGAGCTCGAGACCGACGTCCACGACCCGCCGCGGCCGCCGCGGTTCGCGACCGGCATCCGCGTCGAGCTGCGCCCGCACAACGCGTCGACGCACGTCATCCGCATCCGGCACGACCGCCGCGACTCGTGGGGCATCGGGGCGCACGAGGTCGCGAGCGAGCCGACGGAGGAGCACCCGGAGGGCTTCCTGCGCGTCCGCTACAGGGTCCGCGCCGAGCCCGTGGCGGGCCCGGCTCCGCCGGGTCCCGTCGCGGTCGAGGCCCGCCGCTGACCCTCCCCGTCGCGTGAGTGCGGATCCACCGGGCCATGCGCCGGGTGGATCCACACTCACGCGGGGAGGGCGGTCAGCCCGAGAGGGCCGCGAGGCGCTCGTCCGCCCACGCGAACGCCGCCCGCTGCGCGGCGGTGACGACGACCGGGTCGCCGTCGTGGACGAGGCCGCGCTCGGCGGCGAGGACGATGCGCAGGAGCGCGCCGTACGGCCCGCCTCCGGTCTCGAAGGCCTCCCGCACCTCGGCGACGAGCGGGAGTCCCGAGAGCGCCTCGTGACGGGTGATGCCGAGGAGCCGGTCGGCGACCGAGAGCAGGCCGACCGTCTCCGCCGTCGGCACGTCGAGGCCCGCGTCGAGCGCGAGGACGGCCATCGTGTGGGTGCGGGTCAGCGCCGTGGACATGAGGCTGTCGTCGCCGCCCGCGACCCCTCCGACGAGGACGAGCGCCGCCCACTGGCGGACGCGCTCGGAGCCGAGGCGGACGAGCGCCTCGCGCACCGTCTTGACGGGCTGGCGCCCGGCGTAGGCGGCGGAGCTGAGGAGCCGCAGGAGCATGACCGAGAGCGCCGGGTCGGCGCTGACGACGCGATCGACGTCCTCGAACGTCACGTCGGGGCGCGAGAGCTCGGCGACGGCCAGCAGGCCCGCGCGGGTCGCGGCGGGGGGCCGCTGCGTCCCCACGACCTCCGCGGCCCCGACGTGCCAGCCCTGCAGGAGGTGGCAGTCGGCGGCGAGGCACCCGCCCGCCTCCTCGCGGCTCTCGACGCCCGCGGCGACGACCGTGAGGCGGCGGCCGGCCAGGTGCCCGGCCGCGCGGGCGATGCCGTCGAGCCCGTGGTCGGCGATGTCGAGCTTCACGGCGCTCACGACGTCGAGGAGGCCGGCCTCGACGACGGCCGGCGTGAGCCCGTCGACCGCGACCGCGTAGCGCGCGGCGCGGAGCTCCCTCAGGCGCTCGGGCAGACCCGGGGTCCGCGCGTCGGCGCTCGACACCTGGAGGACGACGCGCGCCGGGTCGACCGGGAACGGGTCGAGCTCGAGGAGGAGGGACGCGGAGATCGGCAGCCACGCCCGCAGCGGGCCGACGATGTCGAGGCCCTCCGGCTCGAGGAGGATGCGGGCGAGAGCGAGGGCGCGGGCGTCGTCACCCTCGGGCGAGCCGCCGCCCGGGAGCCGCGGGAGCAGCTCGTAGCCGCGCAGCCGCGCCTCCCGGTCGACGATGGGCTGGCGGGCGAGGAGGAGATCGGCGGCGCCAGGGCGCCCGTCGGGCGTCGAGGAGGGGGCGGCGGGCGCGGACATCTGGATCCCAGTTCGGCATACCGCGCCGCTTTCCCGAGTCCTCTCGGCGAATGATCGGTGCCGCGCCTCGTCAGTTCGCGGCCGCGGCGGCGGCCGGTGCCGCGGATCGCGAAGCGCTCGACGCGGCCACGGAGCGCTCCGCCGCGCGCTACGAGGCGCTCGGGGGCCGACCGGGGGCCGTCGTTCACCGACTCGTCATGGACACCCCGGCGCCGGCGCGGGAGGCTCCGGGCATGTGGATCCGTCGTCGTCTCCTCGGACCGGGAACCCTCGCGGCGCTGCTGTCCCTCGCCGTCCTCGCCGGCGGGTGCGGCGGCGACGACGACGAGCCCGCGGCGCCCGCCGACCCGGACCGGGGGGCCGCGCTGGAGCGGGCACGGGCCGTCGAGTCGGCCGTCGCGGCGTGGGCGTCCGCGGACTCCCTCGCCGAGGCGAAGGCCGCCGCCGAGCATGCTCGCAACCTCATCACCGGGCCGCACGTCCGCGGCGCAGGCGACGCAGACGGGGACGGCAGCCTCCGCGAGGTCGCGATCGGCCTCCTCCCCGGCGAGGACGGCACGCCGGGGATCGCGAGCCCTCTCACCTCCGGCTGCCCGGGCCGCGACGTCCTCGGCGGCTCGTGGGACGATCCGGCCGACCGCTGGGACGGGCTCTTCCGGCGCGTCGCCGAGTGGACGCCGGCGAACAACCGCTTCCCTGAGCTCCCGAGCCACGCCCAGCGCGTCGTGGGCTGGGCCTCGCTCACGCTCGCGAGCGAGTCCCTTGCGGAGGCGACGGAGTACAGCGGCCACGCGGCCGGTCACGCGCGCATCGTCACCGACGCGATCCGGGACCCGGGCGCCTCCCCCTGCCCCGGCGGCTGAGCCCGCGCGCCGCGCTTGGGCGCTCTACCCTCCGCCGGGTGATCGACGTCCTCGAGCGCGAGAGCCCGGCCGCGCACGTCGCCCTCGCCGGGACCGTCCTCGTCGACACCGGGGACGGGGGAGCCCGGCGCCGCAGCTCCCGCACGAGCGGGACGGCGTCCCGGTCCGGCCGCAGGCGCGTCGACGCCCTCGGCGTGAGGGTGAAGCCGCTCGATCCGGGTAGCGCCCGGCGATGTCCAGCCTCCAGACCGCCACGCCGCGACTGCGCGGCAAGCGGATCCTCCTCACCGGGGCGAGCTCGGGCGTCGGGCTCGCCGCCGTCGACCTCTTCGCGCGGGAGGGGGCGCGCCTCGCGCTCGTCGCCCGTCGCGCGGACGCGATGCGCGCCCACGTCGACCGCCACGGCCTCGACGCGCATGTCATCGGCGCGGACCTCGCCGACCGCTCGGCCGCCCGCGACGCGGTCGAGGAGGCCGCAGAGGTCCTCGGCGGCCTCGACGTCGTCGTCTCGAACCACGCCGCGGCCGTCTTCGGGCACCTCGGCGAGGTGCATCCGGACGACTTCGACCGCACCATCGCGGTGACGTTCACCGGAGCGGTCGACGTCGTCCGCGCGGCCCTCCCCCACCTGCGGCGCTCGCGCGGCGCGATCGTCGCGACCGGCTCGCTCATGACGCGGGCGCCTCTGCCGACGTGGTCGAGCTACGCCGCCGCGAAGCACGCGCTTCGGGGCTTCCTCAACTCGCTCGCCATCGAGGAGCGCGAGCAGGGAACGGGCGTCACCGTGTCCGTCGTCCATCCGGGCCCGATCGACACGCCTCTGTTCTCGCAGGCGACGTCGACGACGGGACGCAAGCCGCGCGTGCCGCCGGACGCCTACCGCGCCGAGGTCGTCGCTCAGGCGCTCGTGGAGAACGCCGTCCGCCCCCGGCGGGAGACCGTGCTCGGCGGCGGGACCGTCGCGCTGCGCCTCCTCTTCGACCACGCCCGGCCGCTCGCCGACAGGGTCTTCCTCCTCGTCGACCGCTGGTATCGCAGCGGCGAGGAGGAGGCGCCCGTCCCCGGCTCGCTCTGGCGCACCGAGAACCGCCCGGCTGCCGTCAGCGGAGGGATCCCCTCCCGCGACAGCCTCCTCGCCCCGCTGCAGCTCGGTCGGCGCCTGCGCCCCTCGCCGCGGACGCCGCTGACGCTCGTCCGCCACCTCGCCAGGACAGCGCGGCGCGCCGTCGCGCTGCGTGACGTGCTCCTCTCCCCGCAGCCCGAGAGGACGCCGCCCGCCGAGCCGGCGAGCACGCGGGAGCCCCGCCCGGTCGAGGAGCCCGTCGAGGTCTCCACCTAGGGCGCGGTCACCGGGCTGCGGGGGTCGACGAGGATCTTCGCGTGCCGCTCGGCATCGCCGAGCGCAGCGAACGCGGCATCGACGCCGTCCAGGCCCACCTCGCCGGTGATGAGCGGCCGCGGGTCGACGTCCCCCTCGGCGAGCATGTGGAGGGCGTCGCGGAACTCGAGCGGCGTGTATCCGATGACGAACCGCAGGTCGATCTCCTTGTTGATCGCCATCGCGGGCGTGAAGGAGTCGCGGCCGACGCACACGCCCACGACGACGACGCGGGAGAAGAGCGGAGCCCCGTCGATGATGCTCTCGATGACGCCCGGGACGCCGACGCACTCGAACACGACGGGGTGCTTCGGCCCGGCTCCCAGGGTCTCCGCGAGCCGCCACACGTGCCACCACCCGACCGGCAGCCGCCCGAGGCGCTCGGTCGTGGAGACCGCGAGCTCGAGCGCGTCGGGGATCGTCTCGAGGTGCCCCTTGCGGCCCGCCGCCGCGAACGGCGATCCCTCGCCCGGGTCGACGACGACGTCTGCCCCGCACGCGGTCGCGAGCGCGCGCCGGCCCGGGGAGTAGTCGCTCGCGACGACGCGACGCACGCCCTTCGCCTTGAGGAGCAGGATGACCGCGAGGCCGATCGGGCCGCACCCCACGACGACGGCGACGTCGCGCTTGCCGACGTCGCTGCGCTGGACGGCGTGCCAGGCGACCGCCATCGGCTCGGTGAGCGCGGCGACCGTCGGGTCGAGCCCGTTGGGCACCGGGAGCATGAGCGACTCCTCGACGAGCATCTGCTCGGCGTAGGCCCCCGGGGCGTGCACCGAGAGACCGACGGCGTCGACGTCGTGCGCGGTGCGCAGGAGCGGCAGCGCGACGACCGGGCTGCCCGTCGTGACGGCCCTCCGGCAGCCCGGGCCGTGCTCGGCGACCGCGCCGCAGAACTCGTGGCCGAAGACGACGGGGTCGGACGAGCGCCCCAGCCGGTCGAAGCCCGCGCGGGCGGAGACGTCGGCCCACTCGTCGGCGCCGGTGCGCGCGTGGAGGTCGGACCCGCAGATCCCGCAGCGCAGGACCTCGAGACGGACCTGCCCCCGTCCCGGCACCGGGTCGGGGACGTCGGAGACCGAGAGCTTCTCGTGCTGGCAGACGACGGCGCGCATCGCGCGACTCTCGCAGAGGGCGGTGACGCCGTCACGCCCTCCGCGAAGGAGGAGAGGTCGACGCGGCAGTCGCGGACGACGCCGCGCGGAAGGGGCAGGTCGTGCCGGCCCAGCGAGCGGCAGGCTGCTCGCGGCCCGCGCGTCCGGTCGGCGATGCTGTCGGGACCGTGTCCGACCTCGTCCTCATCGTCGACGACGAGCCGAAGCTCCGCGAGATGCTGCGGCGCACGCTCGAGCGTTCGGGGTTCGCCGTGCTCACGGCGAGCGGCGGCGCGGAGGCGCTCGAGATCGCCGCGCGCGCCCGACCCGCCCTCATCGTCCTCGATCTCGGGCTCCCCGACGTCCCGGGCGAGGAGGTGGCGCGCGAGCTCCGCGACGCCGGCGACGACGTCCCCATCCTCGTCCTCACCGCGAGGGCGGGCGAGGAGGACCGCATCGGCATGCTCGAGGTCGGCGTCGACGACTACGTCGCCAAGCCGTTCAGCCCGCGGGAGGTTGCGCTACGCGCCGAGGCGATCCTCCGCCGCGCGCGCGGCGACGCGGGTCGACGCGACGGCCCGCTCTCCTTCGGCGGCGGCGCGCTCACGATCGACGTGGCCCGCCGCGAGGTGTCGGTCCGCGGCACCTCGGTGACGCTCACGCCGACGGAGTGGGGCATCCTCCTCGCCCTCACCGGCACCCCGGGGCGCGTGTTCTCGCGGTACGAGCTCATCAACCGCGTGCGTGGCTACGAGTTCGACGGCTATGAACGCGTCGTCGACTCGCACGTGAAGAACCTGCGGCGCAAGGTCGAGCGGGACCCCCGCGCGCCGGAGGTCGTCGAGACGGTCACCGGCGTCGGCTACCGACTGGGTCTGCACGCCGATGCGTGAGGCGCTGCGACGCGCGACCCTCGCGACGCGCCTGGCGGCGGCGTTCGTCGCGGTCGGCCTCGGGGCGGTCGCCATCGTCGTCGGCGTCGTCGCCGTCACGTCGGGGCGAGAGACCGACGCGCTCGTGCGGGAGGACCGCGCGCGTGCCGCCCAGGAGGTCGCCGCCCTCCTCTCCGAGGCCTACGTCGCGGCGGGCACGTGGGCGACGGCCGACCTCGGCCCGGCCGTTCGCCGTGCGAGCACCTCGCGCGCCGCGCTCGTCGTCACCGACGTCTCCGGGAACCTCGTGGGGGCCGCCAACCCGCGGGGCCGACTCGTCCCGCTGCCCTCCGGGGAAGGGACGAGCGATCTCCCCGCCCCCGAGGCGCCACGGCGATCGGCCGACGTCTCCGCGGGCGGAGCGACGGTCGGTCGCGCGGAGCTGCGCTTCACGCGGGAAGGGCTGCTCAACCGCGGCGCGCGCGAGATCCGTGACGCGCTCGTGCGCAACGCGGTCGTCGCGGCCGTGTTCGCCGCCCTCCTCGCCGTCGCGACGGCCGCGTTCGTCGCCCGGCGCCTCCGATCCCCGCTGCGCCGGATGACGGCGGCCGCCCGCGATCTCGGCGCAGGGCGCCGCGACGCGCGCGTCGGCGACGCCGGCGCGCCCGCCGAGCTCGCCGAGGTCGGCGCCGCGCTCGACGCGCTCGCCGACTCGCTGGCCCGCGAGGAGAGCGCGCGCAGCGAGATGGTCTCGGACCTCGCGCACGAGCTCCGCACGCCGCTCGCCATCCTCCGCGGCAGCCTCGAGGAGCTGCTCGACGCCGGCGCGGCGCCGCCTCCCGAGGAGATCGCCTCGCTGCACGAGGAGGTCCTGCGGATCGAGCGTCTGACGAACGACCTCTCCACCCTCGCCGAGAGCGATCCGGCCGTCCTGCGCCTCGAGCGCCGCCCGACGGACCTCGCGGCGGTCGCACGCGACGTCGTGGCGGCCCACGGAGCCCGCGCGCGGAGCGCGGGCATCACCCTGCGCCTCGACGCCGGCGCCGCGGTCGCCCTCGCCGATCGCGACCGCGTCGCCCAGGCCCTGGGCAACCTCGTGGGGAACGCGCTGAAGTTCACGCCGGACGGCGGCAGCGTGACCGTCACCGCCCGCTCGGACGCCGAGGGCCCGCTGCTGGAGGTGGCCGACGACGGCCCGGGCATCCCGGACGACGAGCTGCCGCGGGTGTTCGAGCGCTTCTGGCGGGGTCGCGGCGCGCGCGGCATCGGCGGGACCGGCGTCGGGCTCGCGGTCGTGCGCCGCATCGCGGACGCGCACGGCGGCCGGGTGACGGCATCGAGCCCTGCGCAGGGCGGCGCGCGCTTCACCCTGCGCCTCCCCGCGGCCTGAGCGCGCCCCGCGCATCTCCACATCGTCTCCACATCCCCTCCACGGCTCTCGCACCGCCGTGCGGTGTCCTCCGTGCACCACCTCTCCCCCTTTCGCCTCAAGGAGCCGCACCGATGGTCACCCGACGTCTCACCCTCGCCCTCGCCACCACGGCCGCGGCCGCGGCCGGTCTCGCCGGCGGCCTCGCGGTCGCAGGCGCCGACGAGCCTCGGCAGGACGCGGGGCGCGCGTCGCAGTCGGCGTCCGGGGACGGCGGCCACCGCCACCACGCCCGCCACCGCGAAGCGGGAGGCCAGGAGCGCAAGGGCCGCCGGTCCGGCCGCCACGGCGCGTCGCGCGGCAAGCTGCGCCTCTCCGCGCAGGAGAAGACGGCCCTCGTCTACCTGCGCGAGGAGGAGAAGCTCGCGGGCGACGTCTACGAGAAGCTCGCCGACCGGCACGCCGACGCGCCGTTCTCGCGGATCGCGCGCAGTGAGGATCGTCACGCCTCCGCGGTGCAGCGCCTCCTCGACCGCGCCGGCGTCGACGATCCGACGACCGGCAACGCGGTGGGCGAGTTCGAGAGCGACGAGCTCCAGGACCTCTACGACCGGCTCATGGCCGAGGCCGCCGGCGGCCGTGTCGCCGCGCTGCGCGTCGGAGCGCTCATCGAGGAGACCGACATCGAGGATCTCCGCGAGCGCGCGGACCGCGCGACGTCGAAGACCGTCAAGCGGGTCCTCTCGCGGCTCGAGCGCGGCTCCGAGAACCACCTGCGCGCCTTCGTGCGGTCCCTCGACGCCCAGGGCGTGACCTACGTCCCGCAGGTCCTCCCGGCCGCCGAGGTCGCCGAGATCATCGGCTGAGGCCGGGCCGGTCCGCCGGGCCGGCCGCGAGGTCAGGCCCGGCGCGCCGCGTCCACGGATCCCAGGTCCTCGACGGCCGCCGCCGACCGCTCGATGATCGGCAGGCAGAGGTGCGGCGGCTGCATCTTCGGCTGGAACGGGCCGCGCCCGATCGTGTACGTCCACGAGTGGTACGGGTAGAGGATCGCGCTGCGGTACTCGTCCCACGCCTCCTCGAACGACGGGGGCTCGCCGCCGGCCGCTGCGAGGCGCTCGAGGTACCCGGTGAGGAGGTCGCGCTCCCACGCGCGCCGGTCCTCGACCTCGAGCGACGTCGTCATCGCGAGCGCGACGTCGAACGCCCACGAGCCGCGCATGCACATCTGCCAGTCGGTGAGGCCGGTGCGCCCGGCGCTCGTCGCGTAGAAGTTCCCGACGTGCGTGTCGCCGTGGAGGAAGGTCCAGGGCCGCCTCGTCGCGCGCACCATCGCGCGCTCGAACGCCTCCCATAGCTCGTCCGTGCGCTCGAGGAGGGCCGGCGGCATGACCGAGGTCGCGCGCTTCGCGCCGATCGCGGAGCGCTTGCGCATGTTGATCGACGACTTGATGCTGAAGAGGAGGTCGAGCGGCGTCCGCATCCAGCCGCCCTCGTGCTCGACCTCCGGGCTGCGCCACATGCGGCCGTGCAGGCGCGCGAGGTCGCCGAGGACGTCCTCGATGGCCTCGCGGCCGATCGGGCAGTCGGAGTGCAGGAAGCGCGCCCCCTTCGTCGCCGTGATGTCCTCGATGAGCGAGATCGAGCGCCAGGACCGAGGGTCCACGGCCGAGTGGTAGCCGCGAGGGGTCTCGATGTCGAGCAGCGGCCGCACCTCCTCGAAGAACCGCACCTCGCCCTCGATGACGCCGGCGAGGCCGAGGATGAGCCGCTGCGTGAGCGTCGTCGTCGTCTTCGCGTAGAGCGCGGTGGGCAGGCCGGCCGCCTGCCCGGCCTCGTCGTACTCGATCCGCAGCGCGTGGCGGGTCGAGGTGCCGCTGCTCGAGTCCGGCATGCGGCACCCGACGGCGTGCGCACCCGGATGGCGGGCGCAGAGGACCGCCGTGAGCCACTCGGTCGTGATCGCCTCGGCCGAGACCGGCACCTCCCCGGCCCGATGCACCCGCGGGCGCGTCACGGTCTCGGCGACGCGGTGGGCGGCCGTGGACCCGAGGCGGCCGAGGATCGTCGCGGTCGCGCCGAGGCGCTCGGCGGTGCCGATCTCGGTCGACGGGACCTCTGCGGTGGCGGTCATCTCGGTCGTCGTCATGGTGACGTGCTCCTCTCGTCGGTGGAAGGGCGGTGGTCGGCCTCGCCGAGATAGGCCGCCTCGAGCATCCCGGGGTCCCGCCCGAGGCGATCCGCGGGGCCTCGCAGGGCCACGTCGCCGTGGACGAGGACGGTCGCCTCGTCGGCGATCCCGAGGGCCAGCCGGACGTGCTGCTCGACGAGGAGGACGGCCGCTCCCGTCTCGGCGATCCCCCGAACGACCGGAAGGAGGCTCTCGACGACCGTGGGCGCCAGGCCCATGCTCAGCTCGTCGACGAGGAGCACGCTGGGCTCCTGGATGAGGGCGCGCGCCATCGCGAGCATCTGCTGCTCCCCGCCGGAGAGGAGCGCTGCTGGAACGTCCCACCTCTTGGCGAGCGCCGGGAAGGGCCCCAGCAGGTCGCGCGCCGCAGGGCTCGTCCGCGTGCGCGCCGCCTCGAGGTTCTCGGCGACGCTGAGGCGGCCGAAGAGGGCGCGATCGTCAGGCACGAGGACGACGCCCCGCCGACGCGCCTCCCTCGGCCGCGCGTCGGGCAGCCTCCTCCCGGCGACCTCGACCTCACCCGCGAGCCGCGGGAGCAGACCCGCGATCGTCTCGAGCAGCGTCGTCTTCCCGGCCCCGTTCGGGCCGAGGATCGCGTGCACCTCGCCGCGCCGCGCGGTGAGGTCCAGGGGCCGGACCGCCGTCACCGAGCCGTGACCCGCGCGCAGCCCGCTGCAGACGAGCGCCGTGCTCATGCCGTCTCCCCCACCGCGTGCGCGTGAGTCGTGCCGAGGTACGCGGCGACGACCGCGTCATCGCCGCGCACCTCCTCCGGCGTGCCGCGGGTGAGCATGCGGCCGAGGTCGAGGACGACGACCTCGTCGCAGAGTCCGAGGACGAGCCCCATGTCGTGATCGACGAGGAGGATGCCGAGACCCCCGTCGCACAGGGCCCTCAGCCGGTCCCCGAGCCACCGGCTCTCGTCGGTGTCGAGGCCGCCGGCAGGCTCGTCGAGGAGGAGGATCGACGGCCGGCCGGCGAGAGCGCGGGCGATCGCGACGAGCTGGCGCTCGCCCGTCGAGAGGTCCCCGACGACCCGGTCGGCGTCGTCGGCGAGGCCGACCGGCTCGAGGGCCCGGCGGACGGCGTCGCCCCCGTGGTCGTCGGCCGGGCTGGCGGCGAGCCCGACGAGCACGTTCTCCGCGACCGTGAGGTCGTCGTAGAGCTCGGCCGCCTGGAACGTCCTTCCGAGCCCTGCCCGCACCCGGCGGTGCGGCGGCAGCAGCGCGAGATCCTGCCCCGCGAGCGCGACGCTCCCGGTCGCCTCCGCGAATCCCGTGACGGCGTCGATGAAAGTCGTCTTCCCGGCGCCGTTCGGGCCGATGAGCCCGACGATCTCCCCGGGCCTCACCGCGAGCGAGACGTCGTCGACCGCGAGCACGCCCCCGTAGCGAACGGTGAGGTCCTCGACGAGGAGGGTCGCCGGCGCGCGTCCTGCGACGGGGGCGTCGGCCGTCCTGCCCGGCCCCGCGCCGCGCCGGCGACGAGGGTCCCTCGGCGTGACGCCCCGCGACGCCCTGCGTCGTGCGAGCGCATCGTGCACCGGCCGGACGAGTCCTTCGGGGTTGAGGATGATCGTGAGGACGAGGGCGGCCCCGAGGACGATCTCGAACCACGCGCCGCCGCCGAGCCACGTGGTGAGGGCGTGCGAGACGAAGCCGTTCGTCACGAGGAGCCCCGCGAGGAGCGCCCCGGACACCGACGTGATGCCGGCGACGTAGGCGGTCGCGAAGACGGCGAGTCCGGTGAAGATCTCGAACGAGTCGAACGTGACGTTCGTGAGCTGGTAGCCGTGGAGCGCGCCTCCGAGCCCGGCCAGGAACGCCCCGATCGCGAACGCGGCGACCTTCGTACGGACGACGTCGATCCCCGCGGCGGCGGCGGAGCGCTCGTTCGCCCGCACCGCGAGCATCCCCGACCCGAGCGAGCTGCGGCGCAGCCGCGCGACGCCGAGCGCGGCGGCGACGAGCACGACGAGCGCCATGAGGCAGAACTCGAGGCGCGGGTAGGCGGCTCCCGTGCCGACCGAGAGGTCGAGTCCGAGCAGCTCCGCCGGCGCGACGTCGACGCCGCCGCCGGGGACGAGGTCGGAGTTGCGGAAGACGAGCGCCTCGACGGTGACGGCGAGCGCGAGCGTGACGACCGCGACGGCGATCCCGCGGACTCGGAGGGCCGGAAGTCCGACGACGATTCCGACGACGCCCGCGCCGGCGGCCGCGAGGACCGGCGCGACCGGGAACGGGACGCCGGCGTCGTCTCCGAGGACGCCCACGAGGAAGCCCGCGACGCCGGCGAGCGTGAGCTGCGCGAGCGAGATCTGGCCCGCGTACCCCGTGACGACGACGAGCGAGAGGGTGATGAGCGCGAAGACGATCGACGTGAGGAGGGCCCCGCGCCAGGCGCCGTCGAGCAGGACGAGCGCGGCCGCGGCCGCGACGGTGCCCGCGAGGGCGGGCCGCGCGAGCTCGCGCGGCCGCGGCGCCTGCCCGAGCGCACGGACGGTGACCTCGCCGCGCGTGGGCAGGGCGCGTCCGGTCGCGACGAGCACGGCGAGTATGAGGGCGAGGGGGATCGCCTCGGCCAGGCCGCTCGACGGCAGCCAGTCGTGCCGCGTCGCGAGGAACGTCGCCTCGGACTGGAGCATCCCGATCGCAAGCCCGCCGAGGACGACGGGTGCGAGCGCCTCGAACCGGCCGAGGAAGGCGGCCGCGAGCGCGGGGACGATGAAGAGGGTGTAGGAGATCGGCACGAGCGGGACGATCGGGGCGATGAGCACGCCGGCGAGGCCGGCGACCGCTCCGCCGATCGCCCAGTTGAGGGCGGCGATGCGATCGGGTGAGATCCCGCTGACGTAGGCGCCGCGCTCGCTCTCCGCCGACGCGCGGGTGTGGAGCCCGAAGCGCGTGAGCCGGCTCATGAGGGCGAAGGCGACCGCGATCGCCGCGACGACGGCGGCGAGGAGAACGCGGTCCGCGGTGACCGAGATCCCCGCGAGGTCCCACGTCTCCTGCGGGAGGATCGGGTCGACGAGGACCGCCGACGAGCCGAGCCGCTCGGCCATGAGGCCCGTGAGGACGATCATGACGCCGATCGAGGCGACGGTCCGCGCGACGGGGAGCGCTCCGCGCAGCGGCCGGTACACGAGCACGTGGAGCACGAGCCCGAGCAGCGCCGAGACGGCGAGCGTGACTGCGAGCGCAGGCCAGAGCCCGAGTCTGTCCCCGACGGAGACGGTCTCGGGCAGGCCCGGGAGGAGGACGAGGATCTCGCCGTCGCGGAGGAACGCGTAGGTGTAGGCGCCGTACAGGGCCATCGCCCCGCACGCGAGGTTGAGGACCCCGGAGCTGCGGTAGGTCACCGTGATCGCGAGGGCGAGGGCGGCGTACGTGCCGCCCGCGCCCAGGCCGAGCACGAGGAACTGGATGTGCTCACGCATCTCGCGTCCTCCGCGTCGGCCTCAGCCCGCCGGCAGCTCGAGGGTGACGTCGATCGCCTTGTACTCCGTCACCTTGCCGTCGCGGGAGAGCGGAGCCTCGAGACCGTCGCCGTTGCAGAAGCCCGGACCCAGCGGGTACTGCTTCCCATCGCACCGGAACGCGAGCCCCGCGCCGAGCGGGATCGGCGTCTCGGGCATCGCCGCGAAGGCCTCCTTGACGCCGTCGGGCGTCACCTCCCCCTCGTGGTTCTCGAGGGCGGCGGCGAGCGCGAGGGTGACGCGGTAGCCGATCGGCGCGAGGGCGGCCTTCGTCTTGCCCTTCGCGTACGTGTCCATGACGGCGTCGTAGAGAGCGAACTCCTCCTCGATCTCCGCGCCGCCGTCGGCGGGCGGGAACGACGCGCCGGTCGCCGTGATGCTGAGTCCCTCGGCGCCGTTGGGCAGGCCCTCGCCGGGCGTCCCCGGGAAGCACTGCGTGATCCCGGTCATCGGCCCGTCGAAGGAGAGCGTCTGGGCCGCCCGGAAGACGGCCGTGCAGAGGTTCGACTCGCCGATGACGTGGATCGCCTGGGCCCCGTCGTCGATCGCGGACTGGATCTGCGGGGTGACGTCGGGCGTCCCGAGCGGGACCGGGACGACGTCGAGGTCGACGCCGGCCGCACCGAAGTAGCCCTTGCCGACGGTGTTGACGCCGTCGGTCGCGGCGGGCACGTCCGTCACGACGTAGGCGGCCTTCTCGACGCCCTTTTCCTTGTCGGTCTGCGCGGGGATCGCGAAGGCCGCGGCGATCGCGTTCGTGAGGACGTAGCTGCCCGGCGTCGCGAACGCGTCCGGGTCGATCGCCTGGTCGGAGAGCACGACCGCGCCGCCCTCGGCGACGCGCTTGGCGACGACGCCTCCCTGCGTGGAGGCGCCGAGGAGGACGACCGGCACCTCGGCCCGGAGCATCTCGTTCGAGCACTTCGCGGCGCCCGCCGGCGTCGCCTTCGTCTCGCACACCTTCAGCTCGACGGGTCGGCCGGCGATCCCGCCGCCGTACTCGTTGAGGTAGGCGACGGCGGCGCGGGCCGCGTCGATCTCGCTCGAGAGGTCGCTCGCCTGGGTCTTGCCGTCCCCGACGAAGCCGATCGTCACCGGCGCGCCGGTGAGGGGCTCTGGCGTGCCGAGCGCGGCGGCCGCCGGCTCGGCGGCCGCGCCGCCGTCCGCCGTCGCCTCGTCGTCGTCCCCGCATCCGGCGGCGGCGACCGCCGCGCCGGTGCAGGCGAGCGCGAGCGCGCGCCGCGCCCACTTGCTGGTGGTGCTCATGGTGACCCTCCGGTCGTTCGTGGTGTGTGGTGAGGCGCTCATGCCGCTGCTCCCGCCGCCGTCCGACGGCCGTGAAGGAGACGGCGGCGACCTCCGTTCGCGCCGCTGCGGCGAAGGAGACGACGGGCGGCCTGCTGGCCGGGGACGCCGCTGATCCCGCCGGTCGGATGCGTTCCGGCGCCCGTGAGGTAGAGGCCGGGGACGGGCGTCTCGTACGACGACAGCCCGACCGCCGGGCGCGTCGGTCCGAGGCGCAGGCCGAACGGATCGACGTGGTACACGTTGCCGTCCGGGACGTGGAAGCGGGTGGCGAGATCGGGCGCGCCGAAGACGCGCCTGCCGATCTCGAGCTCCTCGAGTCCCTCGTAGTGCTGCGCGCACTCGCCGACGACGCGGTCGCCGATCTCGTCGCGCATCTCCGACCAGGGCGTGCGCGGCGACGCCGGGACGATGCCCGACCAGATCCACAGCGTGTCCTCACCCTCGGGCGCCTGGGTCGGGTCGATCCCCGTGGGCACGATGGAGATGAACGGGATCGGGTCGGGCCAGAGCCCGGCGACCGCCTCGTTCCATCCCGTGAGGTGCTCCTCGTAGGTGTGCCAGCTGACGACCGGGCGGCGGAGGTCGAGGTCGTCCCGGCGCCACGCCTGGTGACGGGGCAGGTGGATCCGCCCCGAGAGCGCGATGTCGATCTTGAGGTTCGCCGCCCCGGTGTTCGTCGTCGGGATGAGGCCCGCCCGCCGCTCGAGCTCCTCCGACAGGGTCCCCGAGGGCAGCAGCTCGTTGAGCGTGACCTTCGGGCTGCACGAGGCCATGACGTGCCCGGCGCGCACCTCCTCCCCGTCGTCGAGGCGGACGCCGACGACGCCGCCGTCGCGGACGAGGAGCTCGTCGACGCGGGCCGAGGTGCGGATGCTGCCGCCGTGGGCCTCCACGCAGGTGGCGAGTGCGCGCGGGAGCGCGACGGAGCCGCCCTCGAAGCGGGCGCTCATCACGCGGTGGCAGATGCCGAGGTAGACGAGCGCCCAGCCGGAGCCGTCCTGCGTCATCCAGCAGAAGGGCGGCATGGAGGCGAGCGCGGCGCGGACGAGCGGATGGTCGAACCACTCCTCGATGAGCTCCTGGTGCCCGCCGACGAAGAAGCGCGCGAGCGGCACGAGGGCGCGGTGCCGACGGGCGGCGGTCGCGAGCGCGCGGGCGACGGCGGCGGGCTCCGGCCGCGTCGGGTGCCCGAGCATGAGCGGCATCGCGATGTCGACCGCGGCGTCGAGCATCTCGGCGAAGCGCAGGAACGCGGTCGCGTCGCGCGGCGAGAACCGCCGGATCTCCTCTGCCGTCCGCCGCGGGTCGTGCCAGAAGGCGAGCGACGCTCCCTCGGGCTCGAGGTGAACGTGGTAGGGGTCGGCGGGGAGCCGCACGAGACCGTGGCGGGCGAGATCGAGGTCGCGCTCGATCGTCGTCGCGAGGAAGATCGACGCCTGGATGCCGCCCTCGTTGTGGAGGTGCCCCGGGGCGCCCGGAACGACGGGGCTCGTCGCGAGCATGCCGCCGATGGCGTCGGCGGCCTCGAGCACGGTGACGCGCCGCCCGGCCTTCGCGAGATACGCGGCGGCGGTGAGGCCGTTGTGGCCGGCTCCGACGACGATGACGTCGTCCTCGGTGGGATGGGTGATGAGCATGGGTCCTCGTCGTGGTCGGGCAGGGGCCGGCGCGCCGTCGCGGACGGCGGGTCGGACGGGAAGGTGCGGGGTCGCTAGGCCTGGCGGATGACGTGTGAGCCGGGCCCCTCGGGCGCGGGGATGTCGAGCATGCGCGCGAGGAGCTGCGTGCCGGGGTTGTTCGTCGCCATCGTCGAGTCGGCCGGCACCGCGCCGACGCTCTTCACGAGGGCGGCGGCGCGGACCATCATCACGCAGAACCGCAGGCCTCCGAGCACCTCGTAGAAGTCGATGTGCGGCATCGCGTGGCCCGAGAGCTCCTCGTAGAGGGCGATGGTGCGTGCGCGGTCGTGGAGGCCGGGCGGCACGGGCGCTCCGACGCCCTCGGTGTGGTGACGCTGCATGAAGAGCCACCAGCCGAGGTCGAGCGCCGGGCTCGCGAGGCTCGCGAACTCCCAGTCGAGGACCGCGGCGACCGACAGGTCCGGCGCGAAGAGGATGTTCCCGATCCGCGAGTCGCCCCAGGAGAGGCACACGGGCTCGTCGGCCACGGGCCGGTTCTCGCGGACCCATTCGAAGGCGGCGTCGACGACGGGGTTCTCCTCGCCCTCCCTCGCCCACTCCATGTAGTCCTCGAAGTAGGAGATCTCGCGGTCGAGCGGCGTCTCGCCCGGGCCGCCGCGCGCGAGCCCTCCGAGGCCGAGCGCCGCCCAGTCGAGCCGGTGGATCGCCGCGAGGGCGCCGATCGCGTTCGCGGAGAGGGCCGCCCGGTCGTCCGGCGCGAGGTCCGCGACCCAGCCGCTCACGGTGAACGGCGGCGAGTCCTCAGGGACGCGCCCCTCGACCCGGTCCATGACGAGGAAGGGCGCCCCGAACCAGCCCGCGTCGGTCTCGAGCCAGCGCGGGCGCGGGACGGGGACCGTCCCCTCGGCGTGGAGCGCGCTGAGGGTCGCGTGCTCCTGCGCGATGTCGTAGGTGCGCGTGACGCCGGCCGTCGGCGGTGCGACGCGCGCGACGAGGCGCTCGCGGTGCGCGCGGCCCCTCTCGCGCCACGCGGCCTCGAAGAGGAGCGTCTCGTTCGAGAGCCCGTTCGCGCTCGGGATCTCGACGGGTGAGATCTCGACGTCCTCGACGCCCTCGAGCCCGGAGAGCCAGCGGCTGAGCTGGGTGCGGGCGTGGTCCTCGGTGATGTGGTTCGTGATGGCCATGCGTCTCCTCTCTGGAGGTGACGCTAACGCAATCTGACCAAAAGGTCAATCTTGGTTGTTCGACCAACTCTGGATCTATAGTCATGGTTGCGCTAGGCTCGCGTCATGGCGCTCGATTCCGACACGCGGGCACGGTCGAGGTACGACCGCCGTCGCGATCAGACCCGCTCCCAGCTCACGGCGGCCGCGCGGCTGCTCATCGCGGACAAGGGCGTCGCGGGGCTGCGGATCGCGGACATCACCGAGACCGCGGACGTCGGCAAGGGCTCCTTCTACAACCACTTCGGCTCGAAGGAGGAGATCGTCGAGGCGGTCGTCATCGACTCGCTCGAGGACCTCGCGGAGGCGGTCCTGCAGGACCTCGCCGACGTCGACGACGCCGCGGAGATGGCGAGCGCCGCCGACCGGCGCTTCATCCGACTCGCCAACGACGACCCCGAGTTCGCGCGCCTCCTCGTCAACCTCCATCACGGCGACGATCTCTTCGCCACCGCGGTCCTCCCCTATGCGCGCGTCCCGCTGCAGCGCGGGCTCGACGACGGCCGGTTCTCGGTGACGGATCTCGACTCCGTGCTCATCTCGATCGCCGGAAGCGCGCTCGCGACGATCCGCGCGATCCTCGCCGGTCGCGCCCCCGACGCCGCCGACGAGAAGCAGGCGGAGAGCATGCTGCGGATGATGGGCCTCCCGCCCGAGGAGGCGCTGCGCGTGAGCCGGCTCCCGCTCCCCCCGTCCGACGGCGGACGCAAGGTCGAGGCGGGTGGCCGATGAGCGACCGCATCGGCATCCAGCGCGCGGAGACCGACCTCTGGATCCCGCTTCCGGCGGAGGGCGAGTCGTGGGACCTCCACACGGTGCACACCCACTACTTCGGGTTCTCGATCCCGGAGGAGCGGATCGGCGCCTGCATCTACTTCCGCTACCAGCCGGCGTTCCCGCTCCTCGGAGGCGGCGTCGGCATCTACCGGGGCGCGCGCAACGTCCGCCCGCTCGACATCGAGCACCTCAACTGGTGGATGACGATGCCGTGGCCCGACGTCCAGGACGGCGTCGTCCGGGCGGCGAACGGCCTGGTCCTCGACGTCCGGGTGCCCGGCCGCGACATCCGCATCGGCTACGAGAGCCCCGACGGCCGGACCAGGCTCGACCTCCGCCAGGAGGCGATCACGCCGCTCACCGCCCGCGGCTCCCTCATGCCCGCGCTCGAGGGAGGAAGCGACCCGTCCCAGCACCCGGGCGGCTCCGAGCAGTTCATGCACGTCACCGGGACGCTCGTCCTCGACGGCGCCGAGCACCACGTGGACTGCGTCAACGTGCGCGACCGCTCGTGGTGCCAGCACCGGCCCGAGGTCCCCGGCATCCCGATTCCGCCGCTCGGGTGGACGCCGATGTGCTTCGGCCCGGATCTCGCGCTCAACGCGTTCAGCTTCGAGCCCCCCGACACCGAGCCGGCGTGGGCGGGGCTCTACGACGTCCCCTCCGAGGGGCCGTTCCACCAAGGCGAGCCCTACCTCATCGTCGACGGGGAGATCCGCGCGGTGACGCAGGTGCGGCGCCACGTGCTCGCGACCCACCCCGACACCTTCCAGGCGACGCGCATGGAGCTCGAGGTCACCGACGAGACCGGCACGACCCGGCGCTTCGCCGGCGAGGCCGTCGCGAGCGCGTCGCTGCCGATGTGGCACAACATCTCCTACGTCGACAGCGTCGTGCGCTGGGAGGACGAGTCCGGCCGCGTCACCCACAACACGTATCAGGAGGCCTGGTTCGACGCCTACCAGCGGTCGCGGAGCCGGCGCCGGGCCGCGACGCCGGCGGCCGCCTCAGCCTGAGCCCCGCAGGGCGGCGCGCGCCGCCGCATCGCCGGGGACCCCGTGGACCGCGCCGCCCGGGAACGCCGCCGCGCTCCCGAGATAGAGGCCGTCGAGCGGCGTGCGGTAGGGCGAGATCGACGGCACGGGCCGGAACACGAGCTGCGAGAGGCGGTAGCTGCCGCCGCCGACGTCGCCGTCGACGAGGTTCGCGTTGCGGCGCTCGAGGTCCGCCGGTCCGAGGACGTGGCGGTCGAGGATCGCGTCGCGGAAGCCGGGCGCGAAGCGCTCGACCTGGGCCTCGATGCGCTCGACGATCGCGTCGAGCGGCGCTCCGGCGTCGGCGCCGTTCCGGGGCCCGTGGGTGTACGCCCACGCCGTGTGACCGTCCTGCGGCGCCCGCGTCGGGTCCGCGATCGACTGCTGTCCGAAGAGGAGGAACGGTCGCTCGGGCCAGCCGTCGTGCGCCTCGGCGGACGCCGCGAGGCAGTCCTCCTCGTCGCCTGCGACGTGGACGGTGCCCGCGAGGCGGCTCGCCTCGTGCTCCCACGGCGCAGGGCGGCCGAGCGCCCAGTCGACCTTCACCGTCGCGGGCCCGTGGGCGAACCGGCGGACGCCGGCGCGGTACCAGTCGGAGATCGCGTCCTCGCCCGCGAGCGCGACGAGGTCACGCGGCATGACCGTCGCGACGACGACCGGGGCGCGCACCTCCCCGCCGCTCTCGGTCCGCACGCCGGTCGCGCGCCCCGCGGACGACAGGACGGCCGTCACGCGCGTCCGCGGACGCACCTCGCCGCCGAGGCTCGTGAGGTAGCCGGTGAGGGCGTCCGCGAGCCGCTGCGCGCCGCCGCGCGGGCTCGGCCACCCGACCGCGTGCCCCATGACGTCGAGGTAGGCGGCGGCCATCGCCGTCCCGGCGCCCGACGGGGGCACGTCCCCGTGCATCGCCGCGCCGTGCAGCCACGCCCGTGACCCGCTCGCCGTGAAGAGCCGCCGGGCGAGCCCGACGGAGGAGCCGGTGAGGAGCCGCATGAACTCGAGCGTGCGGCGGGGCCCGAGCTCGGCGAGGAGCCTGGGCGGGCCTCCGACCGGCGGGAACGCGGACAGCGCCGTCGCCCTCACGGCGTCGAAGTGCTCCACGAACGGCCGCACGAAGCGCGCCCACGCCGCCCCGTCACCGGGATGGAGGGCGTCGAGCGACGCGGCCGTCGCGTCGACGTCACGGTACAGCGCCGCGCCGCGGCCGCCGGGGAGCGGGTGCGCGAAGCACGCCTCCGGATGCACCCACTCGAGCCCGTGCTCGTCCAGCGGCATCCGCGCGAAGACCGGAGAGGCCGCGGCCGCCGGGTACACCGAGCTGAAGGTGTCGTGGAGGAACCCGGGCCGCGTGAGCTCCTCGGTGCGCACGGCGCCCCCCGGCGCGTCGCCGGCGTCGAGGACGACGACCGACCTCCCCGCCTCGGCGAGGCGGATCGCCGCCGCGAGGCCGTTCGGCCCGGCCCCGACGACGACGGCGTCCGTGTCGGTCACCCGATCCTCCGCGCCAGCTGATGGAGCATGCTGAGGCGCTCGTCGCCGCCCTCGCCCCAGAACGCGTGCTGGGCGTCGCTGCCGGCCGCGCGGTAGGCGCGGTCGAGGTGCCACGGCATCGGGTCCCAGGTGCCCGCGGCGCGCACCCACGCCCGGCCCCCGTCCTCGTAGAGGAGGAGGCGGTTGTGGCCGTTGCCCATGAAGTGCCCCCGGTGGGTCGTGAGATCGAAGCCGACGATCGGCGTGCCGCCCTCGGGCACGGCGCGCGGCTCGTCGTCGCCGTAGCGGGCGAGGCCGTCCTCGAGCTCGGCGAACCACCGCTCGAGGGCCTCCGGGTGCTCGGGCGTCACGAGCTCGGTGATCGTCACGTAGCCCCGCGTGAAGACCGGCCGTCCCGACCGCGTGCCGGCCGCGACCTCGATCTCGAAGGTCTGGCCCGCGAGCCCGCCGGGCCGCAGGGGCGTGAAGCGCCCGATCTCGCTCGCGTAGTCCGGCCACGTCTCAGGTCGCGTGAGGGCCGCGACGACCGCGTCCGCCGAGGGCATCTCCACCGGCGGATAGGTGTGCCACACCTGGTCCTCCGGTGGCGCGCTCTCCGGGGTGAGCTCGCCGAGCCGTGAGAGCCGCAGGCGGCGCTGGGGATCGTGCGCCGCCCGGTCGGCGGCGGTCTCGAACGCGATGCCCCATCCCCGGCGGTCGTCGTCGGCGACGGCGTCCGGGAACCAGTCGCCGAGCAGGCGGCGTCCTCCTTCGAGGAGCTGGTCGCGGTCGAGCGTCCCGCGGGAGGTGCGCTCGGTGGACAGCCGGTCGGCCCCGAAGGCGCGGTGGAAGGCGGCGAGGTCGGTGACGTGGAGCCGGTGGTCGCCGTCCTTCCGCGCCCAGTGGGTGGTGAGGATCGAGAAGGCGAGCCGGAGGTCGTCGACCTCGCGCGCCGACGGGTCGCGCCGGTAGTAGGCGGCGTTGAGGAAGTCGGTCACCCACACGGCGGCGTCGCGGCCCGCGATCGACGAGCCCACCATCCGCGCGAAGCGCAGCGGGCCGGTCCGGGGGACGTCGGCCGGCGCCCCCGCCGGCTCGTCGTCGAGGTCCTCGAGGTGCTCGGGGACCGTCTCGTGGAGGGTCGCGGTCGTGTCGTCGGGCATGGTCACCTCACGGGTGGCGGGCAGCTCTCTCCGCGCCGTACCCGGGGCCCGCGAGGGCTCATGCCCGCGTCGTCACATCCGCGACTCGACGAGGCGCTTGATCGCGTCGAGCGTGCCGACGATGTCGTGGTCGGCCTCGAGGTGCGGCGTCGACAGCTCCAGCGTGAGGGTCGAGCCCTGCCCGTCCGGGGTCACGCTCATGCGGCCGTGATAGCCGTCGCCGGCGCCCCACTCGATGACGCGGTTGTCCTCGTCCGAGCGGAACCAGGCCTCGCCCTGCTGCTCGTGCCCGTCGTAGCGGGCCTCGACGTGCACCTCGTCGCCGGAGCCCTGGGTCGCCTTCGTGATCTGCGGGACGTACTCCGGCAGGTTGCGGACGTCGGCGAGCGCCGCGTACACATCGGCCGGTGCGGCGGCGACGTGCTCGGTGTGCGCATGGTTCGTCACGGTGATGCCTCGCGTTCGGTCGGGGGGCCTGACGATCATCGTGCCCCGGCGGGCGCCGCGTCAATCGTGCAGAGCGACGGCGCGTTCCGGCGGCGCACCGGCGCCGCCCTCGGCACCTTCGCCCCTCGGGGCTGACAACCTGTGCGGGATGGCCGACCTCTCCGACATCGCGACCCGCGCGGACTGCGAGCGCCTCGTCCGCGCCTTCTACGGCAAGGCGCTCGTCGACCCGATCATCGGCTACCTCTTCACCGACGTCGCGAAGCTCGACCTCGAGGCGCACGTCCCGCGGATCACGGCGTTCTGGGAGACGGTCCTCCTCGGCGCCGACTCCTACCGCGGCGGCGCGTTCCGCCCCCACGCCGAGCTCCACGCGCGCTCACCCCTGCGAGGCGGCCACTTCGACCGCTGGGTGGCGCTGTGGCACGAGACGGTCGACGAGCTCTTCGCCGGCGAGCGCGCCGAGCTCGCGAAGGCGCACGCGACGCGTGTCGCGCGCGCCTTCCACGCCCGGGTCGAGGGGCGGCCGGTGACGATCGAGCCCGAGCTCGTGCCGGGCGCGCTGCTGCAGATCACGCGACACGGTCCGGCGCCGGACGAGGGCTGACGCCGCCCGGCCCGCCGGCCGCCTCGCGCTCCGCCCGGCGCTTGTGGACGAGCGAGGCGACGACGCCGATGCCGAGGATGAGCCCGATGCCCGCGAGCGAGTAGGCGGGGCCGACCTTCCCGAACAGCTCGCCGTAGGCCATCTTGCCGCCGATGAACACGAGGAGGACGCCGAGCGCCGCCTTGAGGTGGTAGAGCCGCTCGACGAGGTCGGCGACGAGGAAGAAGAGCGGCCGCAGCCCGAGGAGCGCGAAGGCGTTCGCCGCGAAGACGACGTACGTGTCGGTCGTGATGCCGAGGATCGCCGGGACCGAGTCGACGGCGAAGATGACGTCGACGACCGCGATCGCGAGGAGCGCCGCGCCCGCCGCGGTGAGCACCCGGCCACCGTGGTCGCCGACGAACGTGAGGCGGCCGCCGTGGTCGCCCGAGGCGACGCGGAGCCGCTCCTTCACGCCCTTGACGAGGCCCTCCTCGGCGCCGTGGTCGTGGCGGTGGCTCCACAGTCGCCAGCCGGTCCACGCCAGGAGCGCCGCGAACGGGAAGGCGAGCCAGGAGGCCTCCTCGAGCGCCGCCGCGCCGACGACGATGAAGATCGCGCGCAGGACGAGCGCGAGGACGATCCCGTAGGTGAGGAGCCGCGCCCGCTGCGGCACCGGGATGGCGAACGCGCTGAAGACGATGAGGAAGACGAAGACGTTGTCGAGCGAGAGCGACTTCTCGACGAGGTAGCCGGCGATGTAGGCCGTCCCCTGGTCGCTCGTCCCGAAGAGGAAGAGCACGCCGGCGAAGGCGAAGGAGAGGCCGACCCAGACGAGGCTCCAGATCGTGGCCGACCTCGTCGTCATCAGGCCGCCGCGGCCGCGGATGACGAGGAGGTCGATGACGAGGAGGACGCCGATCGCACCGAGCAGGATGAGCCAGTCGGTGGTGGCGCCGAGGGGCGTGTTCATGCGGGAGATGCCTTTCGCGGTCGTGGATGACGTCGCGAAGGTTTCTCCGCCCCTGGGGGCCGCGGGTGCCGGACCTCACGCGGAGGTCGTGCTGACGACACCTGCCGTCGGGATACTTCCCTTCTCGTCAGGATCATACGCGACGCGGTGACGGGCCGATCACCGCGTCATGGGTCCGTCACACCTCGGATCAGCCGACGTAGGCGCTGAAGTTGACCTGCGTCCCGTCCCCGCGCGAGCACGTGTAGGACGTGAGGCCGTCCGCCTGGCGGTCGACGACCGAGCAGCTGTAGCCCTCGCTCGATCCCTGGCCGGAGACCTGCCACACCGCGGCGCGCAGGGCGGTCGTGCAGTCCACGCCGACGGCGCTGACGTCGAAGACGGCCTCGAAGCCTCCGCAGTCCACCGCCGTCACGCCCTCGGGCTCGGCCGTCTCCTCGGCCTCGCGACGCGCCTCCTCCTCGGCGTCGCGCCGCGCCTGCTCGTCGGCCTCGCGCTCGGCGGCCGTGGCGTCCTCCTCGGCGCGCGCCCACGCGGTGAGACGATCGACGCCGGCGATCCGGCCGCCATCGAGTCCCGTCGCGCTCCAGGCGTCGCGCGCGCGCTGCGCCTCGTCGGCGACGTCGGATGCGGTCGCGTCGCCCGGGTTCGTGAGCGCGCCGACCGCGGCGGAGAGGAACGCGCGGTTGCGCTCGATCGCCCGCACGGCACGAGCGCGGATGTCCGCGGCGTCACCGGGGCTCGCGAGCCGACCGACCGACGTCCCGGTGGCAGCGGCGACCCGGTCCGCGGCGCGGGCGGCCGCGAGCGCCTCGGCGGGGTCCTCGCCGCGACCGAGGCCGAGGAGCTCCTCCGTGAGCTCGGTGTTCGCCTCCGCCAGCGGGGCGATGAGCACCGCGACCTCCTCGCGGTAGGCGATCGCGGCGTCGTCGTCCTCCCCTCCGTCGTCGCCGCCGCCGAGGGCGAGCACGAGGACGAGCGCGGCCGCTGCGAGGGCGACCGCGACGGCCCCGAGGCCGATCGCGAGCGCTCGGCGTGACGTCCCGTCCGCGGGCGGCGGGGCGGGCTCCTGCGGCGTGGCGACGAACCGGTGACCGCAGGTCTCGCAGAACCGGGCGGAGGCGTCGTGCTCGGCGCCGCACTCCGGGCAGAAGCGGCGGGTCGTGGTGGTCGGCGGCGTGGGAGTCGTGCTCATGAGGGAAGGTCTCTCGTCGCGGTGCCCCGACGCTATTGGCGCCGCGGACCCCCGAGACACCGTGCCGAGCCGCCGTCCCCCTCCGTGGTCGACCGCAATGCAGAGCGTGCGCGAAGCTGGCGCGCTCGCGCCTCTCCAGATCCGCCTGCATCTGCCGATAACGCATGCATGGAGACGTGCGCGATGCGCCGGACGGCGGCCCCCGCCCGCTGATGACGGGGGACGCGCCGCAGCCGGACGTCGGCAACGAGGTCCTCGTCGAGGAGGCGCTGCGCACGGTCGAGGAGATCTCCGTCCTCGTCTTCGACGGCGAGATGCGGATCCGGGCCGTCCACGGGGGCGCGGTGGCGCGTCACGGCTACGTCCCCGAGCGCCTCATCGGGCGCCGCGCCCCGGACGTCCTCCCCGCGGCGGCCTGGGAGCGCATCGGCCCGCTCTACATGCGGGCGCTCACCGGCGAGACGGTGACGGTGGAGATGCCCTCGGCGGACGGCTCGGCCGTCTACGAGACGACCTTCCAGCCGGTGCGTCGCGACACGCGGATCATCGGCGGCATGGCGACGTCGCGCGACGTGACGGAGCGCGTCACCGCCGAGGCGTCGCTGCGCCGGTCCGAGCGGGACTTCCGCCTCCTCGCCGAGACGACCGGGGACGTCATCTCCCGCTCGTCCCCCGACGGGACGCTCCTCTACGTCTCGCCGGCCGTGCGGCGGGTCTTCGGCCGAGAGCCGCAGGACATGAGGGGCACGACCCTCTGGCGCACGGTGCGTCCCGAGGACCGGCGCCGGGTCGCCGCCGTCCGCCGGGCGGTGCTCGCCGACGGCCGCCGCCGGACCGTCGAGCATCGCGTCCGTCGCACCGACGGCCGCGAGATCTGGGTCGAGACCGAGCTGCGCGCCGTGCGGGACGACGTGACCGGGACGACTCTCGAGATCCACTGCGCGACACGGGACGTCACGCAGCGCCGCGCGGACGAGGACCTGCGTCGCCAGTGGCAGCTGAGCTTCGAGAAGGACACGCGCGGCATCATCCTCGTCGAGCCCCGGTCGCTCGCCATCGCCCAGGTCAACCCGGCGTTCGCGACGATGCACGGCGGCACGCGCGAGGACTTCATCGGCCGCACCCTCTACTCGGTCTTCGCCCCCGGGAGCGCCCACGTCGTCGCGGAGGCGAGCGAGGTCCTCGAGCGCGAGGGGCACGTTGAGCTGCAGGCCGATCACGTCAGGCTCGACGGGACCGTCTTCCCGGTGGCGATCCAGGTCGCCGCCGCCCGCGACGAGGAGGACCGGCTCATCTACCGGGTCGGCTACGTCCGGGACCTCACGGTGGATCGAGCGCGGGAAGCCTCCGAGCGCCGCGCCATCGCGCGCTTCGAGTCGAGCTTCACGCAGGCTCCCATCGGGATGGCGATCGTCGACCCCGAGGGACGGCTGCTGCGGGTGAACCGCAGCCTGTGCGACCTGCTCGACCGCTCCGAGGAGGAGCTCCTCACCACGGACTTCCAGCACCTCACGCATCCCGACGACCTCGAGAAGGACCTCGCGTTCCTCCGCGCGACGCTCGACGGGAAGCGGGACGGCTACGAGATCGACAAGCGGTACCTCCGGACGGACGGCTCGACCATCGAGGCGCGCCTCTCGGTCTCCCTCGTCCGCGACGAGGACGGGACGCCGCTCCACTTCGTCTCCCAGGTCGTGGACCTCACGGCGCTCGAGGAGACCCGTCGTGAGCTCACGGAGGCCCAGGCTCGTCTGCGGTCGGTGCTCGACCACAGCCCCCTGGCGATCTACACCCGCGATCTCGACGGCTGCTGGCAGGTCGTCAACGCCGAGGCGACGAAGATCCTGGGCCTCCCGGAGGAGGTCCTCGTCGGGCGTCCGATCGAGGAGACGGTCGCCCCTGAGGTCGCCGAGGAGTTCGCGGCACACGACCGGGCGGTGCTCGCCGCGGACGCGGCCATGAGCTTCGACGAGATCGCCCCCGACGCACGCACCGGCGAGTTCCACCAGTACTGGTCCCTGCGGTTCCCGGTGCGGGACGCCGCCGGAGACCTGCTCGGGGTCGGCGGCATGTCGCTCGACGTCACGGCGCGCGAGCGGATCTCCCGCGAGCTCACCGCCGTGCGCGACCTCTTCGAGACGGGGTTCGACTCGGCGCCCGTCGGGATGGTGATCAGCCGGCTCGAGCCGGACGGGTCGACGACCGCCCTGCAGTGCAACGCCGCGTTCGCCGCGATGACGGGACGCGCGCCGGACGAGCTCGTCGGCCGCTCGGGCATGGTCGCCGTCCACCCGGACGAGCACGCGGAGTGCCGCCGGCTCCTCGCGGAGGCCGCCGCCGGGCGGCCCGCCTCCGGGGAGCTTCGGCTGCTGCATCCGGACGGGCGCGAGGTGTGGGCGCTCATCACGCCGGCGTCGGTCGAGGACGCCGACGGCCAGCGGCTCCTCGTCGTCCAGGCCCTCGACATCTCCGAGCGCAAGCGGCTCGAGGGGCGGCTCCAGCACCTCGCCGACCACGATGCCCTCACGGGCCTGTTCAGCCGACGCCGCTTCGAGGAGGAACTGCGTCGCGAGGCCGCGCGCGTGCGGCGTCACGGCGGACATGCGTGCCTGCTCCTCCTCGACCTCGACGGCTTCAAGGACGTCAACGACTCATTCGGCCACTCGGCCGGCGACGAGCTGCTCGCGCGACTCGGCGAGGCGCTGCGGGGCGTCCTGCGCGAGATCGACGTGCTCGCCCGGATCGGCGGCGACGAGTTCGCGATCGTCCTCCCCGGGACCGACGAGGAGGGCGGACGCACGGTCGCGGTGAAGCTCGTCGAGGCCGTGCGCGCCAACGGGCGCATCGTCCGCAGCGGCGGGTACGCGGAGGTGACGGCGTCGGTCGGCGTCACGACCATGAGCACGGGCGGGGCGCTCGATCCCGAGCTGCTCCTCGTCGAGGCCGACCTCGCGATGTACCAGGCGAAGGACGGCGGCAAGGACCGCATCTCGGTGTACGAGCGGGCCGAGAGGCTCCGGGACGAGGTCGTCCGGCGCACCGACTGGATGGGACGCCTTCGCCGCGCCGTCCGCGACGAGAGCTTCGTCCTCCACGCGCAGCCCGTCCGCCCGCTCCTGCGGCCGAGGGGGTCGCGGGAGCACTACGAGCTGCTTCTGCGCCTCTGCGAGGAGGGAGACCGGCTCGTCACGCCCGACGCCTTCCTGCCGCACGCGGAGGAGAGCGGCATCATCCTCGACATCGACCGGTGGGTGCTGGGCCGCGCGGTCGACATGCTCCACGCCGCCCGGCACGCCGGTCGCGACGTGCAGCTCGCGGTCAACCTCTCCGCCCGGTCGGTGCAAGACGGCGACACGGTGCGGCACCTCGAGCGGCTCCTCGCGCGGCGTCCCGTCGCCGCCGGCTCGCTCATGATCGAGGTGACCGAGACGGCGGCGATCACGAACGTCGCGCGCGCTGCCGAGCTCGCCCGCCAGCTCCGCGAGCTCGGGTGCCTCCTCGCCCTCGACGACTTCGGTGCCGGGTTCGCGTCCTTCAGCTACCTGAAGCACCTCGCCTTCGACGCCCTGAAGATCGACGGCGACTTCATCGACCGTCTTCCGACCTCGTCGACCGATCAGCTCGTCGTGCGCGCCGTCGTCGACATCGCCCGCGGGCTCGGCGCCGAGGTGATCGCGGAGCGCGTGGCCGACCAGGCGACCGTCGCGATGCTCACCGACCTCGGCGTCGACTACGGCCAGGGCTTCTTCCTCGGTCGCCCGCGGCCCTTCGAGGTCTGAGCCCCGCGCCGGGACGCGGCGTGTGACGGGGCGCACAGAGGGGTGTCCCGCCCGGGGGTCCCGGGCATCCCGACGGGGTGTCACGCGCGACCGAGGCAGGGGCTCGGGCTCGGCGCATCCCCTTCCTGCGGGATCGTCCCCGGCCGCAGAAGATCGAGAACGCCGCCTGGCGCCAGCAGGCCGCGGAGGCGGCGCGGCGCGCCAGGCGCCGTCTCGTCGTCCTCGTCCCGGTGCTCGCGGCGGTCATCGCCGCGTACTCCTGGCGGGTGGATCTCTTCGGCGTCGACGAGCCCGTGCGGATCGCGACGGCGATCGCGTTCGCCGCGATCGGCTGGTCGGTCGCGCGCGGGTTCGCCAACGTCGTCGTCGACCGCCTCACGCGGCGGATGGAGCCCGGCACGGCGGGCGTCGCGGGGTTCCTGCTCCGCCTCGTCCTCCTGCTTCTCATCGTCATCGTGAGCCTCCGGCTCGCCGGGCTCCCGCTCGGGACGGTCGCGCTGGGCGCGTCGTTCACCGCGGTCGTCGTCGGTCTCGCCGCCCAGCAGACGCTCGGCAACGTCTTCGCGGGCATCGTGCTGCTCTCCGCCCGTCCCTTCCAGATCGGCGACCGCGTGCGGTTCGCGGGCTTCGGGATGGACGTCGAGGGCACCGTCGTCGGGCACGGGCTCCTCTACGTCACGTGCGAGGACGGCGCCGACACCGTCCTCGTCCCGAACAGCACGGCCCTCACGATGTCGGTCCGGCCGATCCGCGAGCCGGCGAAGGTCGATCTCCGCGCCCGGCTGCCCTCGGACGTCGATCCCGTCGCCATCGAGGCGATCGTCGCCGAGCGGGTGACGACGCCGACGCGAGGCGTCCCGCAGGTCGGTCTCGAGGAGTACCTCGACGACGAGGTCGTCGTGCGCATCCGCGCGGCGCCCGTCGACCCCAGCGACGGCGGCCGACTCGCACGCGAGGTCCTCAGCGCGGTCTCCGACGTCGGCCGCGCGCAGGCGGCCGCCTGAGCGGCTCTCAGAGGTCGACGACGACGAGGTCGGCGCGGCGGCGCCGCAGCGCCTCGCAGACCACCCGCCGATGGCAGACCGCCGCGTCCTCCTCGAGGCAGAGGAGGACGGTGGGCGGCGACGAGTCGATCTGCGCGGCGAGCTCGTCGAGCTCCGCCGCGGCGGTGTCCTCGAGGTGCGTCGCGAAGACGTCGCGTGCCTCGGCCGTGCGGCCGTTCTTGAAGAGCCAGCGGATGTCGGGCGGCGTCCCGAGCGTGCGGCGGCTCTCGTAGCTGATGCCCGCCTCCCCGAGGCGATCGGCCAGCCGCGTCTTCGACATCCCCGCCCGGCGGGACTGGGGCCGCTGACGCACGTCGAGGAGCCGCCGGACCCCCGCCGCCTCGAGCTCGGCCACGAGCTCGTCCGGAAGGAGGCGCTCGTAGCCGATCGTCCACACCCGCGGGGCGGGCGCAGCGGGATCGGCGAGGTCCGCGCCGACGCCGCCCTCGAAGGTCACCCTGACGTGGCGCGCGGCCTCGCCGCCCTCGACCACCGTGTACGAGCCGGATGCGGACCGGACGCGGAGGAGCCCGGGCTCGTCGACGCCGACATCGAGACCCGCGCGACCGGCGAGGCGCACGTGCGCGTCCCGCACCGCGCCGAGGTCGGGGACCCGCAGCCAGACGTGGTCGATGCGGCCGGCCGACCGCTCCATCCCGTGGTGGACGGCCTCGAGGCTGAGGCCGTCGGGATCGCGCAGGAAGGCTCCGTGGTAGTCGTCGCGGTACCGAGGTCGCGGACCGGGCGCCCCGTCGTCGGCCAGCCCGGCCTCGCGTCCCGCCCGCCAGAACGCCTCGACGGCCTCGATCGAGGGCGCGAACCACGCGACGTGGACGCCGCGGCTCGGGGCGGCGCTCTCGACGAGCGAGACCCCCTCCCACCGACCGCGCTCCCTCGGCTCGAGCCCCACCTCGCGCAGCGCGGCGGCGTACATCGGCGCCGCCCGGTCGAGGTCGCTCACCGCCAGCTCGAGATGCGCGAACACGACCGGAGCCTACGCCCGCGCGCGGCGCTAGCGTCACCGTCATGCCCGACGCGCCACCCCCTCCCCCGCCCGCGCTCGTGCGCGCGAGCGCCGACGAGCAGCAGCTCCCCGAGGGCAGGAGCGTCGAGGGGCGCCGTCTCGTCGTGCAGCGCCGCGGTGCGCGAGACGCCGCGCGCACGATCCTCGTCGTCGGCCAGATCCACGGCGACGAGCCCGGCGGCCGGCGCGTCATCGCGGCGCTGCGGCGCCGACGGGCCCCGAAGGGCAGCGCCGTGTACACGATCGCCTCCGCCAACCCGGACGGCGCCGCCGACCGGACCCGCGTCAACGCTCGCGGCGTCGACCTCAACCGCAACTTCCCCGGCGACTGGCGGTCGGGTCCCCGTGGGCGCTACCACCCGGGTCCGCGCCCGTCGAGCGAGCCGGAGACCCGCTGGGTCCGCCGCGTCGTGCGCGCCGTCCGCCCCGACGTGACCGTGTGGTTCCACCAGCCCTACGGGATGGTCGACCTCAGCCGCGGCGCGTCGCCGTCTCTCGTGCGTGCGTACGCGCGCCGGGTCCGCCTCCCCTCCCGGCGCCTCCCGCGCCTGCACGGGACCGCGACCGGCTGGCAGAACCGCACGTTCGACGGCACGAGCGCGTTCGTCGTCGAGCTCGGCGCGCGGCGGCCCACCGACCGCGAGGTGCGTCGCCACGTCCGCGCGATCCACGCGATCGCGCGCGGCGACTGAGCGCCGTCCTCCCTCTCTTCAGGCCCGGGGCTGGTCGCGGGCGCGCCCGAATGACCCGCACGCGCACCGGGTAGCCCTCAAGGGACCGCAACGGAAAGGACACCTCATGGCGCTCACCAGCAGACGCAGCCGCGTCGCGGCGAAGGCGGCGCGCACCGGGATCCGGACGTACGGCGAGGCGAAGCGGCTCCAGGGCCGGGCCTCCACGCGGCGCCTGCGCCGCGCAGACGTGACGACGAGCCGCGGTGTCGCCGCCGGCTTCGGCGCCGGCGTCGCGCTCGGCGCGTTCGTCGCGTACCTCCTCGACCCCGCGGACGGGCGCCGTCGGCGCCACGTCGCGCGTGACCGCGCCGCCGCGACGGTCCGCCGGCGCACCCGGGATGCCGGGACCGCCGCGACCGCTGCGGCGAACCGCGCGAAGGGCGCGGTGCACGAGGCGACCCCCTCGTCCGCGGGCCCGCCGCCGAACGACGTCGCGCTCGCGCGCAAGGTCGAGACCGAGATCTTCCGGCCGGCCGAGGCTCCGAAGGGGAAGGTGAGCGTCGACGCCGCGGAGGGCGTCGTCCACCTCCGGGGCGAGGTCGACGAGCGGTGGATCGGCGAGCTCGTCCGCTCGGCTGAGCGCGTCGACGGCGTCGCGCGCGTCGAGAACCTCCTTCATCCGCCGGGCACGCCCGCGCCGACGTCGACCTGAGCGCGACTGCCGAGCCGGGTCGCTGCGCGTCCGCGGGACACGCGGCGGCCCGTCTCGGCGCGCAGGCCGAGCGTCTCAGCGCGCTGCGACGGACGTGTCGGTCAGCGCGACGACCTCCGAGGCGTCCGCCGCCGCAGTGCCCGGGACCGCGCCGATCGCGCAGCAGTGCGAGAGGAGCGCGTCGACGCCCGCGTGCCGGTCCCGGCGGTGCCCCGCCCACTGCCCGAACCGGCCGCCGAGATACTCGATGCGCCAGAGCGGAGCGCCGCGGTAGCGCCAGTCGGCGCGACGCCACCACGAGATGTGGCGGCGGGCGAAGCGCTCGATCTCCGCCGCGCGCCGCTCACCGACTTCGGGGTCGTCCGCGCGCGTCCCCACCGCGTCCGTGGCCCACGCGAGGAGCACGGGCTGGCGGCAGTCGTCGGGGAGCTGGTCGTTGTAGCCGCGCAGGAACGCGGCGATCGTCGGGCAGACCGACTGCGGGTGGTCGGTGAACCTGTCGCCCGCCAGGACGGAGGCGAGCTCCATCACGCACATGCCGTCCTCCGGGGTGGGATGCCGGCCGGGTGAGAGGACGACGGTCTGGTGGAAGGTCGGGTGTGAGGCCATGATGGCGCTCGCGGTTCCCGGCCAGCACGAGCACCTCACATCGGATGGACGGACGTCACATGTAGTGGGAGAGCCAGTCGGCGATCGCGTCCGTGAGGGCCATGAACCGCGGATCGTCGTCGTGCATCCACTCCGTGTGTCCCGCGCTCGCGATCCGGTGGAGCATCTTCTCGCCCCGCCACGCGCGGTAGAGGCTGAGAGCCTCGGACAAGGGGTAGAGGTCGTTCTCCTCGCCGTGCGCGATGAGGATGGGCCGCGTGAACTCCGAGGCGAGCGCCTCCGGGTTCCACGACAGGAGCGACTCGGCGAAGTCGAGGTCGTATCCCTCGGCGTCATAGCCGCGGACGGCCTTGAGGAAGTAGTCGACGTAGCCGCGGGAGGAGTCGTCGAGCGGGTGGATCTCGAAGGGGTCGACCGTCTCGTGCTCGTTCGAGCGCGCCCGGCGCTGTCGCGCCTCCCACACCCTCTCCTCGAGGGCCCGCAGCTCGCTCGGCGTCCGGTGCGCCGCCTGGAAGCGCTTCCCGTTGTAGAAGCCGTTTGCGGCGACGATCGCCCGGACACGGGGCATCGCCCAGCACGCCTCGATGACGATCCCGGCGCCGACGCCCCAGCCGAGGAGCGCGACCCGGTCGGCGTCGATGCGCGGATCGGAGGTCGCGTAAGCCGTCGCCGCCCGGATGTCCCGCACCTGCTCGGCGAGGAGGACGCGGTTGCGGATGCCCTCGCTGTCCGCGAAGCCGCGGTAGTCGAACGAGAAGCACGCGTAGCCCCGTGGGGTCAGCGCCCGGGCGAACCGCTGCGGGTGGATGTGCCGCAGGCCGGTGAACCCCGAGCACGGGACGACGAGCGGGAGCGGCGTCGTGCCGTCGTGGTCGTCAGGGAGGTGGAGCGCGGCGCCGAGCTTGAAGCCGTCGCTGAAGAGGATGTGGTCTTCGGTCTGCATCTGCGCCTACACTCGCACGATGGCGCGGTCGCTGCTCGACGCGGTGCTCGAGGCCCGCGTGTACGACCTCGAGCAGCCGCGCTACCAAGGGGCGCCGGTCTTCCCGGCCCACGAGCCCGGGTTCCAGCTCTTCCTCCACCGTCGCCACGAGCCGTCCGCGCCGGAGCCGCGCACGTCGGCGTCCGCGCTCGTCGTCACCGCCGAGCACTGCGGGACGCACATCGACGCGCTCTGCCACCAGGCGGAGGGAGGTCTCCTGTGCGACGGCCGGAGGGTCGACGCGAGCGTGCAGGGCCCGCACGGCATCGCGCACCTCGACGCAGCGTCGATCCCGCCCCTCCGCGCGCGGGGGGTCCTCCTCGACGTCCCCGCCGCGCTGCCCGACGGCGCGGACGTCCCGCGGCTCGTCGGGCGCGACCTCCTCGAGCGAGCCGCCGCGGCGGCGGGCACCGACGTCCGGCCCGGGGACGCGGTGCTCGTCCGGACGGGCAACGGGGCCTCCTACGCCGATCGCGCGCGCTACGAGGCGGGGCCCGGCGTCGACGGCCCCGCGGCCGCGTGGCTCGCGTCCCTCTCGCCGCTCCTCGTCGGGATCGACAACATGGCGTGGGACCTCCCCGGTCACGTCGATCCGGAGCTCGGGTGCACGCTCCCCGGGCACGTCCACCTCATCTGCCGCGCCGGGATCTTCATCGTCGAGAACGTCGCCCTCGAGGAGCTCGCCGCCGACGGCGTCACGCAGTTCACCTTCGTGTGCCTCCCGTTGAAGATGCGCGGCGCGACCGGGTCGCCGGTGAGGCCGCTCGCGCTCGTGGAGCCCTGACCGCAGCCGGCGCGGCTCAGCCGCGGGCCCGGCGCCACTCGCGCAGCACCCGCTCGAGGTCGAGGGGGCCGACATCGAGGGGCGGCCCCGGCGGCGGCGTGCGGATCGCGTCGACGATCGCCTCGTTGAGCGGCTCCACGAGTCGCCGCACCTCCTCCTCCGAGCGGGCGTCCGCCACCGCCGTGAGCACCTTCTGGCGCTGCTTGCGGAGGGCGAGCGCCGGTGGGAGGAACGAGAGCCCCTCGCGCTTCATCTTCGCCTTCGCCCACCACATCTCGTCGTGGGGCTCGTGCAGCCCGCGGATCGGACGGCCCGCCCCGGGGAGGTCGTCGAACTCCCCCCGGTCCATCGCCTCGCGGATGCGCCGGTCGACCCACGACTCGCGCGGGGACTCGGGGGGCGGGCGGCGCTGCACGGCTCCAGTGTCGCACGCGCCACCGCGGGGTTCCCACGGGTCCGGGGGCGTGGACAACTACGGATCGAGACACGCAGCAGGTTCGGACGCGACGGGCCGCGACCGGGAGCAGGATGCGCCCATGTCCCTCATCGATCGCTCCCCCGGCATCTTCATCGGCCTCGTCGCCTACGTCGTGTACGGCGTCGTCGCGATCGAGATCTGGATGTGGACGGCCGAGAGCGCCGTGGCCGTCGCCGCCACGCTCGTGCTCATCGCCGTCACCGCAGCGTTCATCGCCCGGTTCGCCGTCCGTCTCATGGACGACGGGACCGAGGCCCCGAGCGCTCCCGTCGTCGCGGAGGTCACCGAGGAGGAGTCCCCAGCTCCTGCCCCGGTCAGCGCTCCGCGTCCCCGACCGGTCATGCGGCCGGTCGCCTGAAGGCAGGTCCACGCCGACGGCGGGCCGGCTCTCCTCCCCCGGCCGGCCCGCCAAGGCGTGACCGCCGCCGCGGCGCGATCAGTTGAGCCGCGCGACGAGGCCCGCGCGCTCCGCCTCGAGCGTCGCGCGGAGCTCCTCGTCGGCCGGCAGCAGCAGCCGCAGGTCCGCGGCGTGGATCGCCTTCGCGAGGTCACCGCGCCGGGCGAGCGAGCCGACGAGGTTGTTGAGGATCCGCATCGCGGTCTCGTGCGGCCCCCACGGCCGGACGAACGCGGCCGGCGCCTCGGTGCTCACGGGGCCGCCGCCCCCGAACGGGTCGAGGAGCATCGGCGGGTCGACGCCGACGTGGCCGACGACGAAGTGCCCCGGCAGGCCGATCGGGGCGAGCGGCACGCCGGCGCGGCGCGCGACCTCCACGTAGACGACGCTGAGGAGGATCGGGAGCCCGCGGCGGCGCTCGAGCACCACGTCGAGCATCGAGTTGCGGGGGGCGTCGTACTCACGCGTGTCTCCGGCGAAGCCGTGGACCTCGCCCAGGACTCGCGCGCAGGCCCGCGCGTCGTCGGCGGGCGTCCCACCGCCGTCCGCGCGCGCCTGGGCGAGGTCGAGGCTCAAGTGGCCGAGCTGACCCAGACCACC
>NZ_JBLKKY010000022.1:0-62413 GCF_059438195.1 Paraconexibacter sp. | reverse complement strand
CGGTGAAGGACTGCTACGGGGCGGTCGGCGTCATCCACTCGCTGTGGAAGCCGCTCCCGGGGCGCTTCAAGGACTTCATCGCGATGCCGAAGTTCAACATGTACCAGTCGCTGCACACGACGGTGATCGGGCCGGAGGGGCTGCCCCTCGAGATCCAGATCCGCACCGTCGAGATGCACGCGATGGCGGAGTTCGGCGTCGCCGCGCACTGGATCTACAAGCAGGACCCGAACCGCCAGGCCGGGGCGCCGCAGATCCCGACCGACGGCAAGGCGAAGCTCGAGTGGCTGCGCGCGATGCTCGACGAGAGCCAGGACGACGCCGATCCGCGCGAGTTCCTCGAGCAGGTGAAGGCCGACCTCTTCGACGAGGAGGTGTTCGTCTTCACGCCGAAGGGCGAGGTGAAGTCGCTCGCCGCCGGGGCGACGCCGCTCGACTTCGCCTACGAGGTCCACACCGACGTCGGCCACCGCTGCGTCGGGGCGCGGGTCAACGGCAAGATCGTCCCGCTCCACTACGAGCTGCGCTCCGGGGACATCGTCGAGATCCTCACCTCCAAGCGCGACCGCGGGCCGTCCCGCGACTGGCTCGGCCTCGTCCGCACCAGCCGGGCGCGGAACAAGATCAAGCAGTGGTTCAAGGCGGAGTCCCGCGAGGACACCGAGCACTCCGGCCGCGAGATCCTGCAGGAGCAGATGAAGAAGGCCGGTCTGCCGGCCCAGAAGATCACCGGCTCGCCTCTCCTCGCGGACGTCATCCGCGAGATGGGCTTCAAGAAGGCCGACGACTTCTACATCGCGCTCGGCGCGGCGAAGATCAGCGCGCGCGTCGTCGTCAACAAGGTCCTCCACCGTCTCAAGGAGGGGGAGGCCGCCGACAAGGAGGAGACGGCCGCCGAGGCGCTCGTCTCGACGCGCCGCCAGCGCCGGCAGCCGACGGGCACGTCGACGAGCTACGGCATCGTCGTCGAGGGCGTGCAGGACGTCCTCCTGCGGCTCGCGAAGTGCTGCCGTCCGGTGCCGGGCGATCCGATCGTCGGCTACGTGAGCCTCGGTCGCGGCATCACGATCCACCGCGACGACTGTCCCAACGCCGCGGCGCTCCGCAAGGACCCGGAGCGGTTCTGCCGCGTCCACTGGGAGGGCGACCACGAGACGGCCTTCCGCGTCGAGATCCAGGTCGACGCGTGGGACCGCCACCGCCTTCTCGAGGACCTCTCGCGCACGTTCGGCGAGGGCGGGATCAACATCGTCGAGGCGCGCTGCACCGTCCAGCCGCCGATGGTCCAGAACCGCTTCGTGGTCGAGGTGGGCGACACCCGCGCGCTCAAGGCGACGATCGGCCGCCTCCGCAACATCGAAGGCGTCTTCGACGCCTATCGCGTCACGCCTGGCGCCGGTTGAACATGAACATCGACAACCTCACCGCAGGCCTCGTCGCCGGGGCCCTGATCCTCGTCGGGCTCGCCCTCGCGGACATCAGCGCGATCATCACCTCGATCGCCGGCCTCGCCGGGTTCGGGGCCGCCCTCGCGGCCGAGCGCGCCGCCGCGCGCGAGCGGGGGGTCCCGCTCGGCGCCCTCCTGCGCCCGCCGGCCCTGCGCTACGTGCTCGTCGCCTTCCCGTTCCTCATCGTCGTCAGCGCCGCCGGCGAGGAGCATCTCATCGCGAGCGTCGGGGCCGCCGTCCTCACGCAGGCCGCGTACGTCCGGGTCTGGCGAGAGGCGCGCGCGACGGACCCGAGGACGGCCGGCCGGTAACGCGACGACCGGTCCTGGCGGCCGGTCGGCGGTGCTCGCCTGCCATCATCCACGCGTGCCCCGCCGCGTCCTCCTCCTCGGGTCCACCGGGTCGATCGGCACCCAGGCCCTCGACGTCATCATGCGGTCCGACGACCTCGAGGTCGTCGGCCTCAGCGCGCAGTCGCGCTGGCAGCAGCTCGTCGAGCAGGCCGTCGAGCACGGCGTCACCCGCGTGGCGGTCGCCGACGAGGATCAGGCGGCGCTCGCCGCCGAGGCCTGGACCGACGGCGAGGTCCTGCGGGGGCCGGAGGGCCTCATCCGCCTCGTGCTCGAGTCCGGCGCCGACCTCGTCCTCAACGCGCTCGTCGGCTCGGCGGGCCTCGGCCCGACGGTCGCGACCCTCGGCGAGGGCATCGACCTCGCGCTCGCCAACAAGGAGTCGCTCGTCGTCGGCGGCGAGCTCGTCACCGCGCTCGCCGAGGCCACCGGCGCGCAGATCCTGCCCGTGGACAGCGAGCACTCCGCGATCCACCAGCTCGTCCACGGCGAGCAGCACGTCGGCGGCGTCGGGTCGATCGAGAAGCTCGTCCTCACCGCGTCGGGCGGCCCGTTCCGCGGCAAGCGCCGCGAGGACCTCGAGGGCGTCACGGTCGACGAGGCGCTCGCGCATCCGACGTGGGCGATGGGCGGCAAGATCACGATCGACTCGGCGACCCTCATGAACAAGGGGCTCGAGGTCATCGAGGCCCACCACCTCTTCGGGACGCCCTACGACCGCATCGACGTCGTCGTCCACCCGCAGTCGATCGTCCACTCGCTCATCACGCTCTCCGACGGCGCGGCGCTCGCCCACCTCGGCCATCCCGACATGCGGGTCCCGATCGCCTACGCCCTGCACCATCCGCAGCGCGAGTCGGTGCCCGTGCGCCCGCTCGACCTCGCGGAGGTCGGGTCGCTCACGTTCGAGGCGCCCGACGAGGAGGCGTTCCCGTGCCTGCGCCTCTCCCGCGAGGCCGCCGTCGCCGGGGGGACCGCGCCCTGCGTCCTCAACGCGGCGAACGAGGTCGCCGTCCACGCCTTCCTCGAGGGCCGTCTCCCGTTCCTCGGGATCGCCGAGGTCATCGAGGGCGCTCTCGACCGCCTCGGCGCGGCGCCCGTGCGCGCCTTCGAGTCGCTCGCCGAGTCCGACCGCGAGGCGCGTGACGTCGCCGCGGAGCTGGTGGAGAAGGTCACCGCCTGATGTCGTGGTTCATCGCGTTCGCGGGCTTCGCGGCGCTCATCGTCCTGCACGAGTTCGGGCACTTCGCCGCCGCGAAGGCCGTCGGGATGCGCGTCGAGCGCTTCGCCCTGTTCTTCCCGCCGATCCTCTTCAAGGTGAAGCGCGGCGAGACGGAGTACGGCGTCGGCGCCGTGCCGCTCGGCGGCTACGTCCGCATCACCGGGATGAACCCGAACGAGGAGATCCCGCCCGAGCACGAGCACCGCGCCTACTACAAGCAGGCGGTCTGGAAGCGCGTCGTCGTCATCCTCGCCGGGCCGGTGATGAACATCCTCATCGCCTTCTTCATCCTCCTCGCGCTCTTCCTCAGCCAGGGGGCGCCGAGCGAGACGCCCGAGGTGTCCGAGATCCAGTCGGGGACGCCGGCCGCCGGGGTGCTGCAGTCGGACGACAGGATCCTGCGGATCGACGGGCGCGAGGCGGACGTCGACACCCTCAACGACTCGATCGGCACGCACGGGTGCGCGGGGACGCCGACCGACGGCTGCGAGGCGACGACGCCGGTCACCTTCCTCGTCGAGCGCGACGGGCAGCAGGTCGAGCTCGCGGTGACCCCGACCTACGACGCCGAGCTCGAGCGGCCGCGCGTCGGCTTCTCCTACGGGGCGGCGCCGCGCGACGTCGGCGTCATCGAGGCTGCGGATCGCAGCGTCGAGGGGATGTGGCGCGTGACGACGGCGACCGTCGACGCGATCACGCGGATCTTCTACGACGCCGAGGCGCGGGACGAGGTCTCGGGCGTCGTCGGCTCGTACGAGACGACGCGGCAGTCCCTCGAGGTCTCGACCGTCCGGGCGCTCCAGATCCTCGCGGTCATCAGCCTGTCGCTCGCGATCGTCAACCTCTTCCCGTTCCTGCCGCTCGACGGCGGGCACGTCTTCTGGGCGCTCGCCGAGAAGGTCCGCCGCCGGCCGATCCCGTTCAGCGTCATGGAGCGCGCGAGCGTCGTCGGCTTCCTCCTCGTCATCTTCCTCTTCGCCGTCGGGTTGACGAACGACATCGACCGATTGCGCGGCGAGGGGTTCGGCGTCCAGTGACGCGCGCCGGCCGCCTCGCGGTCTCCGCGGCCCTCGCGTTCACGGGGCTCGCCACGGGCGCCTCCGCGGCGGGCGCAGCGGTCCCGGATCTCGACTGGCCCGGCCACCGCGTGCTCAACATGACCCACCAGGGCGGCGAGAACGAGCATCCGTCGGGCACGATGTACGCCCTGCGCGAGTCGCTCGGCCTGGGCGCCGACATGCTCGAGCTCGACGTGCAGCCGGCGAAGGACGGGACGCTCATGGTCCTCCACGACCAGAGCGTGGAGCGGACGACCGGCGTCGACCGCTCCGTGTCCGACATGACGGTCGCGGAGGTGCAGGCGCTCGACGCCGCGCACCGCTTCGTCCCCGGGCGTGGGGCCGTCCGAGGCCTCGACGCCTCGGAGTACCCGCTGCGCGGGGTGCGGACGGGGGGGACCCCGCCGCCGCTCGGCTTCAGGCCCGAGGACTTCCGGATCCCGACGCTCGAGGAGGTCCTGCGGGCCTTCCCCGACGTCCCGATGAACATCGAGATCAAGGGGCGCAGCGACGCCGATCGCGATTCGTTCCTGCGCAACGCCGACCATCTCGTCGCCCTCCTGCGTCGCGTCGAGCATCCGCCGCTCATCGTCGTGTCGTTCAACCAGGACGCCGTCGACCGCTTCCACCGGGCGATGCCGGAGGTCGCCGTCGCACCCGGCATCACCGGGACCGCCGCCTTCCTCGCGACCGGGCTCGCGCCCGAGGGCACTCGCGCCCTCCAGGTGCCGCCGAGCTTCAGCGGCCTCACGATCATGACCCCCGAGCTCGTCACGCGCGCGCATGCGGTCGGGCACGCGGTCCACGTGTGGTTCAGCGGCCAGGAGGAGTCCGAGCGGGTCTACCACCGCATGCTCGACATGGGGGCCGACGGCCTCATGCCGGCGAAGCCGCGGGCCCTCGAGAAGGTGCTCTGCGAGCGCGGCGAGCCGCGCCCGGCGGGCAATCCCAACCACTGCGGCGCCGGCGCGGCGTTCGCCGCGCGCCGGTGCGCGCCGCGCGTCGCGCTCTCCCGGGCCCGCGCGGACGCGCGGGGGCGGGTCCAGCTGCGGCTCGCCCGCCGCGAGTCCCGTGTCGACGTCGCCTGCGGCGGGACGGTGCGGCTGCGCGGCGCGGCCGGCGCCACGCCGGGACCGCGGTCGCGCTTCGGCTCCGCGCCGTTCCGCTTCCCCTACGGCGTCCGTGAGGTCGAGATCCGCGTCCCCCTCGGGCCGCGGACCCGCGCGCACCTTCGCGAGGACCTGCGCCTGCGCGCGGCGGCCGAGACGGAGGTCGCCGGGAGCGACGCCGTCCGGATGCGCCGCGTCGACGTGCGATCTTCAGTCGCAGATCCGTTGCCCTGACGCCGCGGCTCCTGCTACCGTGCCCGCGCCGACGGCCACAGATGTGCCGTCAGGGTCCAGCGAGAAGGGGCAGAGATGCAGAGGTTCAGTGTCGCGACGCGTGCGCGTCGCGTCGTCGTCGTGGCGGCGATCACCGGTGTCACGACGGCAGGGGGCGTGGCCGCACCGCCCGCGGTGGCCGCGAAGGGGAAGCAGTCCCGCGCGACGATCGTGACGCTTCCGATCCCCGCCGAGGGTGACATCACCTACGGCCAGGCGCAGGTGCGCATCGGCAAGGGTCCGAAGAGCGTCCGCTCGTCGCGGAAGACGCTCTACCGCGGGCGGGCCGGCGCCCTCACCCTGGAAGCCACCACGAAGGCCTCACCGAAGCGCCGCAAGGCGCTGAAGGCCGCGTTCGTCGTCTCGCGCGTCTCGGGCGGAGCCAAGAACCTGCGGAACGTCACGTTCCTCATCTCGCGCAAGAAGGGCGTGAGGAGCTCGAGGAAGCTCTCGGGCAGCGTGCGCTTCCGCATCGCGAACGCCCGCCCCGTCGTGAGCTCGTACTGGGTGAAGAGCGCGAAGCGCAGCGGCCACGCGCGCGTCTTCTCGCAGCGCAACGCGATCGGCACCGCCCTCGGGAACTGGTCGAAGTACCTCGACGCGCTCGACGGCGCCGGCGCCCGCGCGGCGGCGCACCGCGCGGTGGACGTCCACGGGCAGTTCCGCGGGCGCCCGCGGGCCGGCGCTGACGCTCGCGGGGAGAGCGGTGCGCCCACTGCGAGCGCCTCCGCGACGAAGAAGGGCAAGAAGAAGTCCTCGACGGTGACGACGATCGCCGGCGGCTCCGTGTGGCTCGCCGGCAAGGGGCTGCCGAAGCGCAGCCGCGAGGTCCTCGGCCTCATCTTCGGCACGATGAGCGACCGCGTCGCCTTCCAGGCGGCGAAGAACAGCCCGCTCGCGGCCGAGTACATCCGCAAGGACCTCGGCAACAGGGCGCTCGCCGAGCGCTTCGAGAAGACGGTCGCGCTGCTGCCGCTCATCGTCCCCGACGAGTTCGCGGCCGCCGCGCAGGAGGAAGCGCGCTTCACCACCGTCAAGAAGGCGCGGATCAGCCAGTCGCAGGTGACGGTCTTCGACGGCAGGAACGCCTCCGCGCAGGCGGCGGACGACGTCCCCCGCTCCGCGGCGGACACCGCTCCCGGGGCGCGCATCGTCGTCCAGCTCGAAGGCGAGGGCGACGTGTACGACGGTCGTCGCGTGGACGGGGCGCCGGGCGGCGCCATCGACTGCCCGCAGTTCTTCTGCTCGGCGTTCTTCCCGGCGACGAGGGCGACCGTCGTGCGGTTCTCGGTCAAGGCGCGGCCGGGTCACGACATCAAGACGCTCGACGGGTGCACCGACGGCATCAAGAGCGGCCGGCGTGACTACGCGGACTGCTACGTGAAGGTCGCCGCGTCGACCGAGCAGCCGACCTCGAGGATCGCGGTGCGCTTCGGTCCCGTCGCGCCTCCGGCCCCGCCCACGGCGCCCGGGGCTCCGGCGCCCGCGCCGACTCCGCCGCCGCCCGCCCCCGCGGCGGGGACGCTCGACGCGTCGTTCGGCACCGGCGGCATCTTCCGCCGCCGGATCGGCGCCGGCCGGTACCCCGGCGTCGGTGCCGCCGAGGGCGGTGCGACCGACGTCCTGCGGCAGGCCGATGGCCGCATCCTCACGGTCGCGACCGGCACCGACGGGGGCGGGCACCCGGTCACGCTCGTGACCCGGCACCTCCCGTCGGGGGCGCTCGACACGACCTTCGGCGCGCTCGGGGTCGTCGAGATCGACCAGTCCCCGGGTGTCATGTCCGGTCCGGAGGGCGAGTTCATCGGTCGTGCGATCGAGCTGCACGGCTCGGACATCATCGTCGCCGGCGGGTTCGTGCCCGCGGGGTCCTTCGACACCCGCTTCGCCGCGCTGCGCCTCCACGGGTCCGACGGCGCACTCGACACGGGGTACGCCGGCGGCGCGACGATCGCGACCGTCGACGTCGGCGGGTCCGGGGAGGCCCGTGCTCTCGTCGTCGACCCGGTCGACGGGACCGCGTACCTCGCCGGCTCCCGCTCGACGTCCGGTCCGTTCGCGACGAACGCCGCGTTCACGGCGCTCGCGTCGAACGGCACGCCGATCTCGGGCTTCGGCTCGGGTGGCGTGTTCGTCCCGCCCTTCAGCGACGATGCCGAGATCGCCGGCCTCGCGCTGCACGGCCACGGGCTCGTCGCCGTCGGGCACACGACGTCGACGAGCGGCAGCCACCAGCAGACGGCGCTCATGATGAAGCTGACGAAGACGGGCGCGTTCGACCCGTCGTTCAACGGGGGTGCCGGGCTCGCACGGCCCTTCGGCACGGGCGCCTACCAGACGCTCCGGGACGTCGACGTCGCGCCGGACGGCAAGATCGTCGCGGTCGGCGACGGCGTGAGCGGCGCGTTCGCCCACTGCCTCGGCGTGCGCCGCGTCGCGGGTGACGGCACGCCCGACGGCGCGTTCGCCGGCGGGAACGACGTCTTCGAGTGCCCGGCGGCGACCGGCGACACCTCGAGCGGCATCTCGGTCCTCGTCGACGGCGTCGGCCGCATCTACGCGGGCGGCTTCCAGTACGACGACGGCGCGAAGGTGACGCGGGTGCTCCTCGGTCGCCTCGGCGCCGACGGCACCCCTGATGCCGCATTCGGGGGCGGCCGCGTCGTCGTCACGACGGGATCCGTTTCCGAGTTCTCGCAGGTGAGCGCAGTGACGCTCGACGACGGTCGTCCGATCGTCGCCGGGTTCGCGGCACCCGGGGACGGGGCCGGCTCACCGCTGCCGAACGAGCTCGACCTGCTCCTCGCCCGGTTCGTCGGGTAGAGCGGGCGCCGTCCGGAGCCGCCGGCGCCACGGCGCCGGCGGCCGGGCGCCGGCCGCCGGGCCGGCGCCTGACGCCGGCGTCATCTCTGACACCTCGTCAGGCCGCCTCCGGTACGGTCGTCCCGACCCAGGTTCCGCGGGGTCAGGTCCGCGGGACGCCGAACCGAGAGGGAGAAGACAGCTGATGGAGAGCAGCACCGCCGATCGCAGGGCGGTCGATGCGCCGTCGATGGCCGCCGCGTTCCGGATCACCGCGCAGCAGCGCGCCGAGCATGTCGCCATCCGGACGAAGGGGGACGCCGAGACGTGGACGTGGGGTGAGCTGCGCGAGCGCGTCGACGCGCTCGCCGGCGGCTTCGCGAAGCTCGGGCTGAAGAAGGGGGACTCGCTCGCGATCCTCCTCATGAACCGGCCCGAGTTCCACCTCGTCGACCTCGCCGCGATGACGGTGGGAGCGACTCCGTTCTCCATCTACATGACGTACACGGCCGAGCAGATCCAGTTCGTCGTGTCGGACGCGGATGCGCGCATCATCGTCACCGAGCAGGCGTTCCTCCCGCAGGTCCTCGAGGCGCGCAAGAGCCTGCCCGATGTCGAGCACGTCGTCGTCATCGACGGCGAGGCGCCCGAGGGCTGCCTCTCGCTCTCGGAGGTCGAGGGGTCGAACCCCGACTTCGACGTGGACGCGGCGGTCGCGGCGATCGGCCCGGAGGACGTCCTCACCCTCATCTACACGTCCGGCACCACGGGTCCGCCGAAGGGCGTGCAGCTCGCGCACCGGAACCTCCTCTCGACGGTCGCGGGGCTCGAGGAGCTCATCGAGTTCCCCGACGGCGCGCGCGTCATCTCGTGGCTGCCCGCGGCGCACATCGCCGAGCGCGCCGCCCACCACTACCTCCCGATCGTCTACGGGTTCACGATCACGACGTGCCCGAATGCGCGAGAGGTCGTCGCGTACCTGCCCGAGGTCCGCCCGCACTGGTTCTTCGCGGTGCCGCGCATCTGGGAGAAGCTGAAGAGCGGGCTCGAGGCGATGATCGCCGCCAAGCCCGACGCCGAGCGCGAGGCCGCGGAGAAGGCCCTCGCGGCCGGCCTGCAGAAGGTGCGGCTCGAGCAGGCGGGGGAGCCGGTCCCCGACGAGCTCGCCGCCGCCGTCGCGCAGGCCGACCAGGCGATGTTCGCCCCGATCCGGTCGCAGCTCGGCCTCGACGAGGTGACGTCGGTCAACGTCGGCGCGGCGCCCACGCCGGTCGAGGTCCTCGAGTTCTTCCACGCGATCGGCATCCCGGTCGCCGAGCTGTGGGGGATGAGCGAGACCTGCGGCTCGGGCACGGTGAACCCGCCCGGGAAGGTGAAGATCGGGACGGTCGGCCCCGCGGCGCCCGGCAACGAGATCCGGATCGCCGACGACGGCGAGGTGCTCGTCCGCTCGCCGGCGGTGATGCTCGGCTACCGCAACCTCCCGGACAAGACGGCCGAGACGATCGACGAGGACGGCTGGCTCCACACGGGCGACATCGGCGAGCTCGACGAGGACGGGTACCTGCGGATCGTCGACCGCAAGAAGGAGATCATCATCAACGCGGCGGGCAAGAACATGAGCCCGGCGAACATCGAGGCGCACGTCAAGTCGTCCTCGCCGCTCATCGGCCAGGCCTGCTGCATCGGCGACCGCCGGTCGTACAACGTCGCGCTCGTCGTCCTCGACTCGGACTTCGCGCCCGCGTGGGCCGCGCAGCACGGCATCGAGGACACCTCCCTCGAGGCTCTTGCGACGAACGACGCGGTCCGTGCCGAGGTCCAGAAGGGCGTCGACGCGGCGAACGAGAAGCTCGCCCGCGTCGAGCAGATCAAGAAGTTCGCGATCGTGCGGGGCGACTGGCTCCCCGGCGGCGACGAGCTGACGCCGACGATGAAGCTCAAGCGCAAGCCGATCGACAACAAGTACGCCGACGAGATCGAGGCGCTCTACGCCGAGTAGGACCCTGTGCCGCGTGCCGCCCGGTCGACGGCGTCGAGGACGTCGTCGACCGGCGGGATGTCGGCCGCGCCCGTCGACACGTGGGCGTAGACCACGCGGCCGTCGGCGCCGACGACGTACGTGCCTCGCCCGCTGAGGATGTCGTCGGGGATCCCGGGCCGTCCGGTCTCGCGCATCGCCCGCACCGCCTTGATCGGCGTCGACGCCGTGAGGTAGCGCGAGGCGCGCATCCGCCCGATCACGGCCGTCGCCTCGAGGCGCCGGTCCTCGTCGCTGAGGCAGTCGAACGGCACGGCCCGCTCGGCGCAGGTCCGGCTCACGTCGGCGAGAGGCTGCGGGTAGACGAGCACGACGCTCGCACCGGCCCGCCCGAGATCGTCGCGCCGCGCGGCGAGCTGCGCGGCCGACTGCCGGCAGAACGGGCACCAGAGGCGGTGGAAGGCGATGACGAGGGGACCCTCTCGCCAGCGGTCGGCCAGCGACACCGGGCCGCTGGGGGAGGCGAGGGGGACGTCGGGGAACGGATCGCCGGGGGAGACGCGCATCTGCGCTCCTTCTGTCGAGGGTGGGCCGACTCCACCAGGGCGTGATTGGACTATCAAGTCCATTTCTGGGAGGTTCGTCGTCATGGCGACTGCCGACTTCACGACGAAGGGCCAGGCGACGCGCGAGCGCATCGTCGACGTGGCATCCGAGATCTGCCACGAGCGCGGCGTCGCCGCGATGACGCTCGACGACGTCCAGTCGCGGGCGCGCGTGAGCCGAGGGCAGATCTATCACTACTTCGCCGCGCGGTCGGACCTCGTCCACGCCGTCGTCGAGGCGACGACGGACCGCATCCTCGAGGCGCAGCGCGACGTGCTCGACGGCCTCGCGACGTGGGAGGGCGTGGAGGCGTGGCTCGCCTTCCTCGACGCGCGGATGCACGATCAGCGGCGCCCCGGAGGCTGCCCCCTCGGTTCGCTCGTCGGTCAGCTGGTGCCGCGCGACGAGGGGGCGCGTCGTGCCCTCGCCGAGGGGTTCTCGCGGTGGGAGGACGAGCTGGCGCGCGGGCTGCGCGGCCTCGCGTCGCGCGGTGAGCTGCGTGACGGCATCGCCCCGGAGGACCTCGCCGCGGCGGTGCTGTCGATCCTGCAGGGCGGCTACGTGCTCGCCCAGGTCCACGCGGACGCGGGGCGGTTCAGCCTGGCGCTCGACGGCGCCCGCGCGATCCTCCGCGACGCCCGCCGCTGACCCCGCGGGCGGGGCTCAGGCGAGGTGCTGCGGGCCGATGTCCTGCGGGTCGCAGACGCCGAGGAGCGTCATCGTGAGCTCGAACTCGGCGCGGAGCAGCTCGAGCACGTGCGCGGCGCCGTCCTCACCGCCGACGGCGAGCCCCCACAGCGCGGGGCGACCGACGAGCACGGCGCGGGCGCCGAGCGCGAGGGCGACCGCGACGTCGGTCCCGCGGCGGATGCCGCCGTCGACGAAGACCTCGACGTCGTCGCCGACCTCGTCGACGACCGGCGGGAGGAGGTCGACGCTCGCGGGGACGGCGTCGAGCTGGCGGCCGCCGTGGTTGCTCACGACGACGCCGGAGGCGCCGTGCTCGACGGCGAGCCGCGCGTCCTCGGCGTGGTGGACGCCCTTCACGAGCACCGGGATCGGGCTGTCGGCGACGAGCTCCTCGAGGTCGTCCCACGTGAGGGTGAGGTCCATGAGCGAGAAGAACCCGGCGGCGTCGATCCCCGCGCTGTCGCCGAGCGCCGCGCTCACGGCGGGCATGTCGATCCCGGGAGGGACGCTGAAGCCGGCGCGGAGGTCCCGCTCCCGGCGGCCGGCGCGCGGCGCGTCCACGGTGAGGACGAGCGCGCGGTAGCCGCTCGCCACCGCCTCGTCGACGAGCGCGCGGGTGATGCCGCGGTCCTTAAGGACGTAGACCTGGAACCACCGCGGGGCGTCCGGCGCCGCTGCGGCGACGTCGGCGGGGCGCATCGTCGCGATCGTCGAGAGCGTCATGACGGTGCCGGACCGGGCAGCGGCGCGCGCCATCGCGGCCTCCCCGTCGCGGTGCGCCATCTTCTGGAGCGCCACGGGCGCGACGAGGACCGGGAGGTCGACGGGCGTGCCGAGCACGGTCGTCGCCGTCTGCACGCGGCTCACGTCGACGAGGACGCGGGGGAGGAGGCGGTGCCGGGCGTAGGCCTCGACGTTGTCGCGGAGCGTCCGCTCGTCGCCGGCCCCGCCCGCGTAGTAGGCGATGGGCCCGGGGTCGATGCGGTCGGCCGCGAGCGCCTCGTAGTCGGCGAGATTGACGGGGTCGGGCATCGGCGGGCAGCCTAGCCGTGGTCGGCCGCGGGAGGGTGCTCCGTACAATCTGCGCATGGCCTCGAAGCGGCAGATCCACGTCGGCGGAGTCCCCATCGGGGGCGGCGCGCCCGTCGCGGTGCAGACGATGACGAAGACGGAGACCGCGAACCTGTCGGAGACGATGGGCCAGATCCACCGCGTCGCGGAGGCGGGCGCCGATCTCGTCCGGGTCGCGGTGCCGCGCGACGAGGACGTCCTCGCCCTGAAGACGATCGTCGCCGAGTCGCCGATCCCGATCATCGCCGACATCCACTTCAACCACACGCTGGCGCTCAAGGCGATCGACGCCGGCGCCCACTGCGTGCGGATCAACCCCGGCAACATCGGCGGTCCGGACAAGGTCGCCGAGGTCGTCGAGGCCGCCCGCCGCGCGGGCACGCCGCTCCGCGTCGGCGTCAACTCGGGCTCGCTCCCCAAGCACCTGCGCGAGCTCGAGTTCACGGACCCGGTCGAGGCGCTCGTCGCCGCCGCGCTCGAGATGGTCGAGCTCATGGAGTCCCTGCGCTTCGACGACTTCAAGGTCTCGATGAAGTCGACGAGCGTCCCGAACACGATCGCCTCGAACCGCCGGCTCGCGGAGAAGATCGACTACCCGCTCCACCTCGGCGTCACCGAGGCGGGCACGAAGTGGGCGGGCTCGCTGAAGTCCGCGGTCGGCCTCGGCACGCTCCTCGCCGACGGGATCGGCGACACGATCCGCATCTCGCTCTCGACCTTCCACGCCGAGGAGGAGGTCAAGGTCGCCTGGGAGATCCTCAAGGCGCTCAAGCTGCGCGAGCGCGGCCCGGTCCTCATCGCCTGCCCCACCTGCGGGCGCCTGCAGTTCGACATGGACTCGGTCGTCGCCGAGGTCGAGCGCCGTCTCGAGGACTACGAGGACCCGATCGAGGTCTCGATCCTCGGCTGCGCCGTCAACGGCATCGGCGAGGCCCGTCACGCCGACTTCGGCATCACCGGCGCGAAGGACGCCGGGATGATCTTCTCGAAGGGCGAGCCGCTGAAGAAGGTCGCGACGGACAGGCTCGTCGACGAGCTCTTCGCCGAGATCGACCGCTACTACGCGGCGGGCAAGAAGGTCGTCGTCGACGAGGCGAAGGCCGCCGAGGCGAAGCAGTGGCTGGCCGAGAACGAGGACGCCGAGGCGATGACGCCGGAGCGTCTCGCGGCCCTCGAGGCCGAGCAGGCCCGCAAGGAGGCCGAGGAGGCGCCGGCCGAGACCGAGGCCGAGCCCGCCTACGCGGGTGTCGACGAGGACTCCTCGCCGACCGCCGGGCGCCGCTTCCGCCGCGCCTGAGGGGCGCCTCGGCGCGGCCGGAACGCCGAAGGGCGGGCCCGGAGGCCCGCCCTTCGAGAGAACGGCGTGGAGCTGAGACGGCCCGCTACGGGACGAACGACTCCGTGCTGTAGACGAACCCGCCGCTGGCCGGGTCACGCACGACGGCGCGGGTCTTGCCCGGTCCCGGGACGGTCACCGTCGAGACGAAGTAGCCGACGTTGCTCGTCACGGGGATGAGCTCGCTCACGTTGAACCACAGGTTGTTCACCGGGTTCTGCCACTGGATGACGACCTGGTCCTGCAGCGCGGGCGGCAGGTTGTTCGGGCGGAAGCGGAGCATGCCCCACACGCCCACCTGACGCTGGCCGCTCGCCGCGTCGGCGCCCTGGATGAGCGAGACGAACGGGAACGAGTAGGCGCCGGCGGCCGGCTTCTGCTCGCCGCTGCGGCCGAAGAGCCCCGACTGGTAGGTGAACCAGTAGCGCTTCGAGCCCTTCGTGTGCTTGCGCAGGGGCGCGACGTCGCTGAGGAGGAACTGCGACGTCGCGAGGATCCTCGGGTTGAGGTACTGCGCGTACTCGGCCGCGACGAGGTACTGCGCCTGCTTCTCGAGCGGGATGCCGCTGAAGGGGTCCGGCGGGTTGGTCTCGTAGCCGAACTCGGTGTTCATGATCGGCAGCTTGTTCTGCACCCGGCCGGTCTTCACCGCGGCCTCGTCGAGGAGCTTGCCGAGGTCGTCGATGTTCGCGAGCGTGATGGCGCGATCGTCGTCCTCGCGCTCGGTCGGCGCCTTGTCCTTCGTGTACGGGTGGTGCGCCCACGCGGTCGCCTTGATGTCCCCGTACTTGCGGAAGAGCCCGCAGCCCTTGTTGTTGCCGTTGAGGCAGAGGAACTCGCGGATGAACGTCTCCGGGTACATCGGCGTCCGCGAGGTCTTGCGGCCACCACGGCCGTTCGGAGCCGTCTCGCCGACGAGCACGACGTCGTTCTCGTGGCCGGTGCGGTCGAGCGCGCGGCGGCCCGCGAACCAGAGATCGCGATACATGCGCGGCGACTCGAGGCGCTTGCCGGCGTATTGCGGCGCCAGCCAGCCGGCCTGGTTCGGCTCGTTCCAGAGCGACCAGAACCCCACCTTCGGGAGCCGCTGCCGGCCGTCGTTCTCGTCGCGGTACTTCCCGCCGTAGCGCTTCCCGACGGCCTCGACGAACTCGCCGAACTCCTTCGCCTTCGGACGCCACGCCTTGCGGACCTGGGACGGCGTGCCCTTCGGGGCCTTGCCGTGCGCCCACTTCGGGCCGGGGCCGGTGATGTTGAAGAGGATGCTCACGCCGACCGTGCGCCCGGCGCGGACGAGGCGGTCGTACCGGTCCCAGTTGAGCTTCGGGTAGGCGCGCGGGTCGTCGGCGCCCAGGCGGTCGAAGCGCTTCTCGCGGGACTTCGTCTTCTTCGCGTCCTCGGCGACGCGGTCCCACAGGAGGGTGACGCGGACGGCGTCGACCCCGAGGGCCTTCATCTTCTTCAGCGCGCGGTCGCGCGTGTCGTCGTCGCGATAGACGAGCAGATCGTCGTCCTGCATGATCGAGATCTGGCTCGCGGCCGCGGGCGCGTGCGGGACGGCGAGCCCGAGTCCGACGAGGGCGACGGTGAAGGTCCCGAGGAGGGACCGGCGACGGGGTGGCGTCATCGTGCTCCGAGTGTTTGGCGGTGTGCGGGCGGGTGCGGTGGGGCGTGCCCCACGGACCGACAGCGTCCGCGAATCCCGCCCCCCGGCGAATCGGAACACGAGGGTACCGGCGGAGTTCCGCTGGCGCGCCACCGGTCGCGCGTCGGCTCCGCCGGTCGCGCGCCGGACGGGCCCTCGCCCGCCCGGCGCGCCCGTCGCGGTCAGCCCTTCGCTGCGGCGTAGCGCTCGGCGACCTTGTCCCAGTTCACCGTGTTCCACCACGCCTTGAGGTAGTCCGGGCGCTTGTTCTGGTACTTGAGGTAGTACGCGTGCTCCCAGACGTCGTTGCCGACGAGCGGCGTCTTGCCCTGCGTCAGGGGGCTGTCCTGGTTCGGCGTGCTCGTGATCGCGAGCGACCCGCCGTCGAGGACGAGCCACGCCCAGCCGGAGCCGAACTGGCCGACGCCCGCCGCCTCGAACTTCTCCTTGAAGGCGTCGAAGGAGCCGAAGGTCGACTCGATGTCCGCGGCGAGGTCACCGCTCGGCGCGCCGCCGCCGCTCGGGCTCATCGACTCCCAGAAGAGGGTGTGGTTGTAGTGCCCGCCGCCATTGTTGCGGACCGGGCCCTTCTTGTCGTCGGGGAGCTTGTCGAGGTTCTCGATGATCTCCTCGATCGACTTGTCGGCCCACTCGGTGCCCTCGACGGCCGCGTTGAGCTTGTCGACGTAGGCCTGATGGTGCTTGTCGTGGTGGATCTCCATCGTCTGCGCGTCGATGTGCGGCTCGAGCGCGTCGAACGCGTAGGGGAGGGGGGGAACGGTGAAGGCCATCTCTTCTCCTCGGGATGTCGGGGTTGCGAACCGGGCGAGGATATCCCGCCGCACCTGTCGGCCCCTGGCGGGACGTCCCGCGTGGCCTACCCAGCGCGCCCGGCGTCCACGCGCCACCCGCGGCGCGTAGGCTTGGGCCGCCGATGACCCGCCTCTCCCAGCTCCTCCTTCCCACCGAGCGCCGTCCTCCGGCCGACGCCGAGGCGCTCTCGCACCAGCTCATGGTCCGCGCCGGTCTCGTCCGGCAGATCGGCTCCGGGCTCTGGTCGTGGCTGCCGGCCGGCTGGCGGGTGCACGAGAAGATCGTCGGGATCGTCCGCGAGGAGATCGACGGGATCGGCGGCCAGGAGCTCCTCCTCCCGGTCGTGCTGCCGGCCGAGCTCTGGAAGCGCTCCGGTCGGTGGGAGAGCGTCGGCGACGAGCTCGTGCGGCTGAAGGACCGCAAGGACGCCGACCTCATCCTCGCGATGACCCACGAGGAGGCGATGACGCATCACGTCGCGCAGGTCGTGCGCTCCTACCGCGAGCTCCCTCTCCTCCTCTACCACTTCCAGACGAAGGTCCGCGACGAGCCGCGACCGCGGGCGGGCGTGCTGCGCACCCGCGAGTTCGTCATGAAGGACTCCTACAGCTTCGACCGCGACGCGGAGGGCCTCGACCGCAGCTACGAGGCCCATCGCGCGGCGTACGCCGCCATCTTCGACCGCTGCGGCCTCGAGTGGTTCGAGTGCGAGAGCGACGTCGGCATGATGGGCGGGACGCGCGCGCACGAGTACATGGCGCCGTGCGCGGCCGGGGAGGACGACGTCGTGCTCTCGGCCGACGGCACGTACTCCGCGAACCTCGAGATCGCGAGCGCCGAGCCCGTGCCGCGCGGTGATCTGCCGCTCCCCGACGGCGACCACGAGACGCCCGGCCTCACGACGATCGAGGCCGTGAGCGGCGCGCTCGGCGTCCCGCCCTCGACCCTGCTGAAGGCCTACCCGGTCGTCACCGAGTCGCGCGGGCTCCTCATGGTCTTCGTCCGCGGGGACGACCAGGTGAGCCACACGAAGCTCCGCAACCTCCTCGGCGAGGAGCCGCGGCCCGCCCGCGAGGACGAGCTGAAGGGGCCCGCGGGATTCCTCGGCCCGTCCGCCGACGTCCCCGCAATCTACGACGCCGCGGTCGTGCCGGGTCGCTGGGTGACCGGCGCCAACCGCCCGGATCTCCACACGGTCGTCGAGATCCCGGCGGGCGAGCGCGTCGACGTCCGGGAGGTCGCCCCGTCCGACACGATCGGCGGGGCTCCGGTCCGCATCGAGCCGGCGATCGAGATCGGCAACATCTTCAAGCTGGGGACGCGGTACTCGGAGCCGCTGAAGGCCACGTTCCTCGACCCGGACGGCAAGGAGCAGGCGATCTGGATGGGGTCCTACGGGATCGGGCCCGCACGGATCGCCGCCGCCGCCGTCGAGCAGTTCGCCGACGAGAAGGGCATCGCCTGGCCGCGCGCGATCGCGCCCTACGACGTCGAGCTCGTCGTCCTCGGGAAGCCGGACACCCCCGAGCGGGCCGCGGGCGAGGACCTCTACGCCGCGCTGCGCGACGCCGGGATCGACGTCGTCGTCGACGACCGCGACGCCGGCCCCGGCGAGAAGTTCGCCGACGCCGAGCTCCTCGGCTGCCCGCTGCGGCTCACGCTCGGCAAGCGCTCCCTCGACTCGGGGGCCGTCGAGGCGCAGCGGCGCCGCGGGCTCGAGGACGTCGAGGGCGGGATCCCGCTCGAGGGCGCCGCGGAGGCGGTGCGGGAGCTGTGGGCGAGCCTCCCCTGACACCGCGCGAGCGCGTCGAGCAGGCGCGCGAGAACACGCGGGAGCGTGTCGAGCAGGCCCGCGAGACCACCCGCGTCCGGGTCGAGCAGGCCCGCGAGACGACCCGGGAGCGCGTCGAGCAGACGCGCATGACGACGCGCCGGCTCCTCGGGCTCGACCGCTCGGGACCACCGCCGCCGCAGACGCTCTCGGACGCCCCGTGGCACGTCTGGACGATCCCGAACGCGATCGGCTTCGTCCGGCTCGCGCTCATCCCCGTCTTCCTCGTGCTCGCGTTCACCTCGGACTCGGGGACCGACGCGCTCCCCGCGGTCATCTTCGCGGTCATCGGCTGGAGCGACTACCTCGACGGGATGGCCGCCCGCATCACCGGGCAGTACAGCCGCTTCGGGGCGCTCCTCGATCCGGTCGTCGACCGCCTCCTCGTCATCTCCGGCGTCGCGGTCGTGTGGCACTTCGACCTGCTCCCGCGCTGGGCGCTCGTCGTGCTCGTCGCTCGCGAGGTGCTCATGCTCGTCGGGGGGCGGTACGCGCTCGACCGCGGCGTCCAGATGACGATCAACTGGCCCGGGCGGATCGCCGTCGCCCCGACCATGGGCTCGATCTTCTTCGCTCTCGTCGCCCTCGAGACCGTCGCGCACGTCATGCTCTTCACGGGCCTCGGGCTCGCGTGGATCGCGACGGTGCTCTACATCCGCGACGCGCGCGCGCAGCTCGCCGCCCGGAAGGACGGCGCGCGCAACGTCTCGTCCACACCCTCAAGCTCTGGTTGACCGTTCGGGGGCCGGGGGCTATGCTCGCGCGTCCGCGGTCTTCACCACCCACCGCGCAGAGGAGATAGGACATGGACACGTTCCCGGACCTCGGCTCGCTCTCGGACGAGGAGCTCAAGGACCTCATCCAGCAGCTCACCGAGGAGGAGACCGAGATCTCCTATCGCCGGCGCATCCTGCACGGGAAGATCGACATCCTGCGGGCCGAGCTCGTCAACCGCCTTCGCAAGAAGCACGAGACCGGCGAGGACGTCATCTCCGGCGCCGACGTCCAGCGGCTCACCGACATCCTCGCGGGCCGCTCGCCTTCCGAGGGCAACGCCGAGGGCTGACCGAACCGGCACGACAGGAGAGACGTCGTGGCCGTCCACTGCCCCGAGTGCGCCTTCATCAACACCGAGGGCGCGAACTACTGCCAGAAGTGCGGGGCCTACCTCGCCGTGCAGAGCCACTCCTCCGAGACGGAATCCTCGACCGCGACCTATCGCGTCGGCGAGACGGGCGAGTTCATCCCCGTCGACCTGGAGGACGTCGTCGCGCACGGCGCGGCGCTCGTCATCCGCGCCGGAGGCGGCCGGGTGGGGGAGAGCTTCCCGCTCGAGCTGGAGAAGCACTCGATCGGGCGCCGGCCCGACTCCGACGTGTTCCTCGACGACGTGACGGTCTCGCGCGACCACGCGCTCGTCGTGCGCCGCGGCGACGAGTGGTACCTCGACGACCTCGGGTCCCTCAACGGCACCTACGTCAACCGCAAGCGCATCGACAGCCAGCGGCTGGCCGACGGCGACGAGCTCCAGGTCGGCAAGTACAAGCTCACGTTCCTCACGCGCTGATGACCTCGATCTACGACGAGGGCGCCAGGACGACGACCGCGGTCGCCGAGACCGACGCCGAGCTGCCGGGCCGGCCCCGGAAGTCGATGACGATCGGCGCCGTGTGCAAGGCGCTCCAGTCGGAGTTCCCCGACGTCTCCATCTCGAAGATCCGCTACCTCGAGGACCAGAAGCTCCTCCAGCCGCGGCGGACCCCCGGCGGATACCGGCTCTACAGCCCCTCGGACATCGAGCGCCTGCGCACCATCCTGCGGCTGCAGCGCGACGAGTTCCTCCCGCTGCGGGTCATCCGCCAGGAGCTCGCCTCCGGTCGCGCCGCGGAGGCGACCGCGCCGGCCGCGCCGGGCGGCGCCGCCGCCGATCGCCGGCCGCGCCGGGTGACGAGCGTCACCGAGGACTCGCCCGCCCGCTTCTCCTTCGAGGAGGTCGTCGAGGAGACCCGCGCCGACGGCCGGCTCATCCGGGAGCTCGAGGAGTACGGCGTGATCCGGGGCGAGCCGCGCAACGGCACCCGCTACTACGACGAGACCGACCGCGAGATCATCCGGGCCGTCGTCGAGCTCGCGCGCTACGGCGTCGGGGGGCGGAACCTCCGCGTCTTCCGCACGTCGGCGGACCGCGAGGCCGCGCTCCTCCAGCAGCTCCTCGCGCCGGCGCTCCGCTCGCGCAACGCCGATCGGCGCAAGGAGGCGCTCGAGGCGCTCGAGAACCTCGCCGCCGTCACGAGCCACCTCAAGCACCTGCTGCTCGTCCGCGACCTGCGGAGGCTCGCGGGGTGACCGACGCCGACGCCCGTCCCGTCGAGGATCTCCGCACCTACGTCCGCGAGATCCCCGACTTCCCGAAGCCGGGGATCGGCTTCAAGGACATCACGACCCTGCTCGCGGCGCCCGAGGCGCTCGACGCCGCCGTGCGCGGCCTCGCGGACCTCGCGCGGCCCCTCGAGCCGGAGGTCGTCATCGGCGCGGAGGCCCGCGGCTTCCTGCTCGGTCCGGCGCTCGCCCGCGAGCTCGGCTGCGGCTTCGTCCTCGCGCGCAAGCCGGGGAAGCTCCCGCACGACACGGTGCGGGCGGAGTACCTCCTCGAATACGGGACGGACGCCCTCGAGCTCCACACGGACGCCGTCGCCCACGGGCACCGGGTCCTCGTCCACGACGATCTGCTCGCGACCGGCGGGACCGCGGTCGCCCTGTGCGAGCTCGTCGAGCAGCTCGGCGGCGTCGTCGCAGGGTGCGCGTTCGTCATCGAGCTCGCGTTCCTCGGGGGACGCGAGCGTCTCGGCTCGCGCAGCGTCCGCTCCCTCGTCACCTACGACGCGGAGTAGCCGGTGCCGCGGACGCGTCGCAGCCGAACCCTTCCCGTGAGCGTCGACGAGGTGTGGAACGTCGTCGGGGACCCGTACCACCTCCCGCGGTGGTGGCCGCGCGTCGACCGCGTCGAGAGCGCCGACCACTCCGGCTTCACGCAGGTGATGACGACGGAGCGCGGCCGCACGGTGCGTGCGGACTTCCGGCTCACGGCGCTCGACGAGGCGAGTGAGATCGCGTGGGAGCAGGAGGTCGCCGGGACGCCGTTCGAGCGCGTGCTCGACCGGGCGGCGACGCGGATCACGCTCGAGCCCGCCGACGACGCGGCGACGACGGTCCGCATCGAGATCGACCAGCGGATGCGCGGGATGTCGCGTCTCGGCGGCCCGATGGTGCGCCGGGCCTCACGTGCGCTCATCGAAGAAGCCCTCGACGGGCTTCTCGCGCTCTACGACTGAGAGGCCGCGCTCTGCGACCGGGCGCGGCCGGCGGCGGCCCGCGCCCCGGGCCGCCGCGGGCGCAGCGGCGCCGGGGTCCCCGGCGCCGCGCCGCTTCCTCGCCGCCGGCTTCGCCCTGACCGGCCTGCGGCTCGGTCGTCGTCTCGCCGGTGCCGGCCCCGCCGCCCTCGGTGCCGAGCGTGAACTCGCCGCGGAGCACGATCGTCCCGGGCTCCGTCGGCCGGTCCTCGCGCTCGCGCGTGACGATGATCGACTCGTAGTCGGCGGCATCCGGCGGGACAGGGGCCAGCCCGGCGAGCCGGCCGTCCTCGCCGACCGGGGGCGCGAAGCCGAGGAACTGCGCGTTGCTCGGGGAGGTGTAGAGCCAGACGGCGTAGCGGGAGCCCTCCTGCATGTCCTGCGCGCTGATCGCGAGGGCCCGCTGACCGGCCTGGGAGAGGACCTGGACGACGCCGACAGCGTCCGAGCCGCTCTGCCCGCTGAGGTTGATCTGCGCGTCGACGGTCGGCGCCGCCGCGGTCTGCGTCGTCGCCGTCTCGGCGGTCCCGCCATCGTCGTCGTCGTCCCCGCCGCCGACGAGGAGGATGATCCCGACGGCGATCGCGATCCCGATGCCGACGAGGAGGAGGATGCCGCCGAGGCGCGAGGACTTCTCGCGATCGGCGCGGGCGACCTTGCGAGCCTCGAGGGCGTCGAAGGCCTCCTCGGTCTCCTTCGCCTCGGACGGGATGTCGGGGAGGGCGTCGCCGGCGAGCGGGCGCAGCTCGGCGGACACGATCCGGGCCCAGGCGCGGCCGGTCGCCGAGCCCTCGAGGAACGAGCGGGTCTGCGCGCGCTGCGAGGCGGACTGCTGGCCGAGGAGGTAGTCCGAGATCTCGTCCTGGCGGTCCTGCTCGAGGTCGCCGGGATCGTTCGGCCCGAGAGCGTCGAGGGCATCGAGCGCCCGGTCCCTCACGCCCGCCTCGTCGAGTCGCAGCAGAGCGGCGAGCTCGTCGTAGGACTTCCCCTGCTTGAGGAGGAGCTGGAGAACGGCCTTCTGGTCGGCGGGCAGATCATCGACGCGCGGCATAGGTCGCGGAGCCTAGTGAAGTCCGCAAGTCCGGCGCGTCAGGACCACCACTAGGGTTCGCGCGATGACCGACCTTCCGACGCCGCTGCCTTACGAGAAGACGTTCGACGGCCTCTACGGGCTCGTCATCGACGAGCGCACGGACGACCGCGTCGTCGCGCACGTCGACGTGGAGGACCACCACAAGCAGCCGATGGGCCTCGTCCACGGCGGCGTCCTCGCCGCGATCGCGGAGTCGATCGCCTCGGTCGGCACCGGAGCGGTCGTCATCCAGGAAGGCGCCAGCGCGCAGGGCCTCTCGAACCAGACGAGCTTCCTGCGGCCGATCCTCGGAGGGCGGATCCACGCCGAGGCACGACGGCGGCACCGCGGCCGGACGACGTGGGTGTGGGAGGTCGACATCACCGACGACGACGGCCGTCTCTGCGCGATCATCCGGATGACGATCGCCGTGCGTCCGCTCCCGCCGGAGATCGCGGAGGCCGCGCGCGCGGCCGGCGTCACCGACCCGCGCGGCGGCGGGAAGTAGAAGAGCGTCGGCGCCGCCGGGCGGCTGCCGGGGGTCAGCCCCCGTAGCGGTTCGTGATCGGAAGGCGGCGGTCGCGGCCGAGCGCCCGGGGCGTGATCTTGATGCCCGGCGGGGACTGCCGGCGCTTGTACTCGGCGACGTCGACGAGGCGGATGACGCGGTCCACGGCGTCCGCCGGGAAGCCGCGCGCGATGAGCTGCTCGCGACCGAGGTCGCGCTCCACGTAGCCCTCGAGGAGCGCGTCGAGGACCTCGTAGGGCGGCAGTGAGTCCTCGTCGCGCTGGCCGTGGCGCAGCTCGGCGGACGGCGGGCGCGTGACGATCGACTCGGGGACCGGGCTCTCGGGGTGGCGCGCGCTGCGCCATTCGACGAGCCGGTAGACGAGGAGCTTCGGGCAGTCCTTGATGACGGCGAACCCACCGGCGCTGTCGCCGTACAGCGTCGAGTACCCGACCGACATCTCGCTCTTGTTGCCGGTCGTGAGGACGAGCCAGCCGAACTTGTTCGAGAGCGCCATGAGGAGGTTGCCCCGGATCCGCGCCTGGAGGTTCTCCTCGGTGAGGTCGGGCTTGCGCCCCGCGAAGGTGTCGGCGAGCAGCTCGTCGTAGGCGCGCATGGGGCCCTCGATCGGCAGCTCGAGGCAGTTGACGCCGAGGTTCTCGGCGAGGACCCGCGCGTCGGACTGCGTGCCCTCGGACGAGTAGCGGGAGGGCATGATCGCGCAGCTCACCCGGTCGGCCCCGAGCGCGTCGACGGCGATGAGCAGGACGAGCGTCGAGTCGATGCCGCCGGAGAGGCCGAGGACGACGTGCGAGAACCCGGTCTTCGTGACGTAGTCGTGCGTGCCGAGGACGAGCGCCCCGTAGATCTCCTCCTCGCCTTCTGGAGCCTCGGCGATGGCCCCCTCGGGCGCGTCGGCCGGCGACCGAGGCCCGCCGTGGGCGTCCGACGGCGCCGAGGTCGTGAGCGGCCCGACGCGGCGCACCGGGACGACGGGGTCGTCGTGCGCGACGCGTCGCGCGAGGCGCGGACGCGTGTCGCGCAGCCGGGCGTTCTCGGCCGCGCGCGTGTCGACCGTCGCGAGGAGGAGCGCCTCCTCGTAGAGCGGGGCGCGGGCGACGACGCCGCCCTCGTGATCGAGGACGACGCTGCGGCCGTCGAAGATGAGCTCGTCCTGACCGCCGACGAGCGCGCAGAAGGCGACCGGCGCGAGATGGTCCCGGGCGCGCTGGGCGAGCATGCGCTCACGCTCGGCCGCCTTGCCGGCGTGGTACGGCGACGCAGACAGGTTGACGATGAGCCGAGCGCCCTCGAGCGCCTCGTCCGTCGCGGGTGAGCCCGGCACCCAGATGTCCTCGCAGACGGTGACGCCCACACGGACCCCGTCGACGTCGACGACCATGCCCTCCGCCCCGGCGCCGAAGTAGCGCACCTCGTCGAAGACGCCGTAGTTGGGGAGGCGCATCTTGCGGTAGACGGCCTCGACGCCGCCGTCGGCGAGGACGGCCGCCGAGTTGTAGACGTCGTCGTCGTGCTCGGGGAAGCCGACGATCGCGACGATCCCCTCCGTGCCGGCGGCGAGACGGTCGACGACGGCTCGCGCGTCGCTGAGGAAGTGCTCCTTGAGGAGGAGGTCCTCCGGCGGGTAGCCGGTGACGGCCAGCTCCGGGAGCACGACGAGCTGAGCTCCGGCGGCGCGAGCGTCGGAGATCGCGGTCGCGATGAGCTGCTCGTTGCCGGGGAGGTCCCCGACGGTGGCGTTGATCTGGGCGAGAGCGATGCGCACGGGACCGGAAGGATCGCATCGAGGGAACCCGGAACGCTCGCGCGCCATGCATGAGAAGGGTCGAGGCCGGGAACATTGCACACATGTCGCAAGCTCACTCGACAACTCTGCACGAACTGTGTAAGGTTAATCTCACGAGATGTTGAAGGTGTCTTCTCCCCGCCGCCGAGAAAGGGCCGCAGCCTCATGAATCTCAACGACGAGTCGACTTTCGCCCGCATCTACGAGGAGCATCAGCGTGGCGTGTACGGCGCCGCGTACCGCATCCTCGGCAACGCGACCCAGGCGCAGGACGTGTGCCAGGACGTCTTCCTGCGGGTGTGGCGCAACCCGCACAAGTACGACGCGCGGCGTGGGGAGCTGGGCAGCTACCTCCGGCTCATGGCCCGCAGCCGGGCGCTCGACCTCTGGCGCGAGGGACAGGCCGCCGGCCGGGCGAGCGACCGGCTGAAGGTCGCTGTCGCCCAGGAGGAGCCGCGCGTCGAGGAGCGGCCGGCGCGCATGGCCGAGCGCGAAGGCGACCGCCGCGTCGTGCGCGACGCGCTCGGGCGGCTGCCCGAGGCGCAGCGGGAGGCCGTGGTCCTCGCCTACTGGGGCGGCCTCACGGCCGACCAGATCGCGAAGCGCGCCGGCGTGCCCCTCGGAACGGCGAAGAGCCGGATCCGCCTCGGGCTCGCGAAGCTGCGCGACGACCTCGAGAACGTCATCGAGCCTGCGACGCTCGAAGCGGCCTGACGGCCGGCGCGTCGCTCCTCACAGGCGGGCCGCGGACAGCGGCCGAGTCCCCCGGGGCGGGTCGGCGCGACCCGCCCCGTCCCGTTACCTGGCCGCGAAGCGCCTGCACAGAGCGCCAACGCGCCCGCTCGCGGAATGTGACCGGGGTCACATCCGCTGCTCGAGACGTTCCCTACCCTTCGCGAACTGATGTTCGACCGCTGAGTCTCCTCTGCCCACTGCAGGGGAGAGCGGGGGACCCACCGCCCGGCCGGAACGACCCCGGCCGGGATGGGGCGAATCGCCGGCTGATGTCGGCGTAGCGCCCCGTCGAGTCGCGCCAGAAGCGCGGCCGGCGGGCTGCGAGCCCGACAGCTAACCCCGTAAGCGGCAGACGCGACAACGCAGGAGGAACACGGCATGGTGCCGTCCATCGTCCGCACCCGCGGTCTGGTCACCGGGGGTGCTCTCACGATCGCCGCGGCCGTCGGAACGATTCCGACGAACGCGGCCTCCACGACCACGGCGTCCGCTGCGACGGCGCCGAAGATCACGGCGGAGGTCCAGGGCTCGCACGTGCGCTACGACGAAGACGTCGTCGTCACGGGCGAGGCGCGCGGCCTCCCCGCGAAAGCCCCCGTGACGCTGCAGCACCGTCGCGGCGAGAAGGCCGACTGGGACAACCTCGAGACCGAGCACCTCGATGCCGACGACGAGTTCCGGTTCGAGGCCCGGGCACCCGGCAACGGCGACCTCCGCGTCGTCGCGGGCAACCCCACCGCGCTGCGGGCCGCCGCGGCGGCGGCCGCCCGGACGATCGCGAGCGACGACGTCGACGTCCGCGTCGCGCCCGTGCTGAAGACGACGACGGAGGTGCGCAACGTCACCGTCGGGCGCTCGGCCAAGGTGAGCGGTCGCATCTCCCCGGCTCGCAAGGGCCGCACCGTGCGTCTCCTCGTCCGCCGGGGCGGGAAGTGGCGCACGGTCGACAAGGACAGCACGTCCAAGACCGGGCGGTACTCGCTGAAGTGGAAGACGGACCGCCCCGGGCGCATGACGGTGCGCGTCAAGCTGAGCAGCAGCCGCGACATGACGTCGACCCGCCGGACGCTCGGCCGGCTCAACGTCTTCCGCTCGTCGTTCGCGTCGTGGTACGGGCCGGGCTTCTACGGCCGCCGGACCGCGTGCGGGCAGACGCTCGGCCGCGGCACGGTCGGCGTCGCTCACAAGACGCTCCCGTGCGGCACGAAGGTGACCTTCCGTCGCGGTGACCGCATCGTCACCGCTCGCGTCATCGACCGCGGCCCGTTCCACGGCGGGCGCGAGTGGGACCTCACCGGCGCGCTGAAGCGCAAGCTCGGCTTCGGCTCGACCGGCCGCGTCCAGTCGACGGTCTGAGGACGGCGTGAGGGCGTCGCGCCGCGGTCTCTCGCCGCGGCGCGACGTACCCTCCGAAGGCGATGGGCTCGACTCCCGAGCGACAGGTCATCGCCCACTGCGACATCGACGCGTTCTACGCGTCGGTCGAGCTGCTGCGCCGGCCGGAGCTCCAGGGCAAGCCGGTCGTCGTGGCGGGCACCGGGCCGCGGTCGGTCGTCACGACGGCGAGCTACGAGGCACGGGCCTACGGCGTCGACTCCGCGATGCCCGCGTCGCGGGCCCGCGCGCTCTGCCCGGGCGCGATCTTCATCCCGCCCGACCACGCCGCCTACCGCGACAAGAGCACCGCGGTGTGGGACGTCGTCCGCGCGCGCGTCGACCGCGTCCAGCAGGTCGGCATCGACGAGGCGTACCTCGACGTCACCGCGTTCGAGAAGCCGATGCGCGTGCTCCGCGAGCTCGTCGCGGAGATCCACGACCGGACGGGCATGGTCATGTCGGTCGGGGTCGGGCCCTCGAAGCTCGTCGCGAAGACCGTGAGCGCCTCCTACAAGCCGAGGGCGCTCAAGGCGCTCTCGCGCGAGGACGCCTGCGCGGTCTTCGCCGATCGGCCGACCCGCCTCCTCCAGGGCGTCGGCCCGAAGACCGCGGACCGTCTCGCCGCGCTCGGCGCGCGGACGGTGGGGGACCTGCAGCGGATGGACGAGGCCGTCCTCGTCGAGCACTTCGGCGACAACTGGGGCCCGTTCCTCAAGGCGCGCGCGTGGTTCCACGACGACTCCAGGGTCACGCCCCCGGGCCCGGCGAAGTCGCGCTCGAACGAGACGACCTTCCCCGAGGACATCGACGATCACGCGGAGCTCGAGGCGGTCCTCGGCCGGCTCACGGAGGATCTCTGCGACCAGCTGCGCCGCAAGGACGTGCGCGGCCGGACGATCGCGATCAAGGTGCGGCTCGACGACTGGACGACGGTCACCCGCGCCCGCACGATCGACGAGCGCACGAATGACCCGGGCGTCGTGCTCCCCGTCGTCCTCGATCTCTTTCGCGCCTACGCTCCGCCGCGGCCCGTCCGGCTCCTGGGGGTGCGTCTCGCGGCCTTCGAAGAGCAGCCCGAGGGCGCCTCGCCACGCGCCGTCGCCGATGCGGCGCAGCTCGTGCTCCCTCTTCCGGCCGACGTCCTCGCGCCGCGCCCGCGCGTCGCGGCGGCCGACCGGTAGCGTCCCCGCCTCCATGGGTGAGCGACACGACATCGGCGGGCGGTCCCTCTATGCGCTGCGGCGCGGGCGCGGCGAGCCGCTCCTCCTCGTCCAGGGGATGAGCGGAACCCACGCGGCGTGGGGGGAGCCGTTCCTCTCCGCGCTCGACGACGGGTTCGACGTCGTCGCCTACGACCACCGCGGCATCGGCCGCTCGGATCCTGCGGACGGCCCGTTCGCGATCACCGACCTCGCCGACGACGCCGTCGCGCTCCTCGACACGCTCGGCATCGCCGAGGCGCACGTCCTCGGCATCTCGATGGGCGGCATGGTCGCCCAGGAGATCGCGCTGCGCCATCCCGGTCGGGTGCGCACGCTGGCCCTCGGATGCACCTATGCGGGCGGCCCGGGGTCCGCGCTCACCGACGAGGCGACGATGTCGCGTCTCGCCGAGGCGATGATGAGCGGCGACCGCGAGCGCGCGATCCGCACGGGCTTCGAGATCAACGTCTCGGAGCGGTTCGCCGCCGACGAGGCGAACTGGGGCCCGTTCCGCGACATGGCGACCGCGGTGCCCGCGCCCCTGCCGACGATCATGCTGCAGCTCCAGGCGATCGTCGCGCACGACACGCAGGAGCGCCTCTCCGGGATCGCCCACCCGACCGTCGTCGTCCACGGCGACGAGGACAGGATGCTCCCCGCCGCCAACGCCTCGCTCATCGCGGGTGCGATCCCCGGCGCGCGCCTCGAGCTCCTCGAGGGCATCGGCCACCTCTTCTGGTGGGAGGCGCCCGAGCGCGCGGCGGAGATCCTCCGCACGCACGCCCTCACCCCGGCCTGACTGCCCCGGTTCGGCGCTCGCGGTGGGTCAGTAGAGGGCGCTCGCGAGGCGGCGGCGCGCGTCCCTCGCGAAGGGGTGCTCGACGCCGAGCTCGTCGAGGACGCCGACGACGACGCGGCGCAGGTCGTCCTTGCTGTCGCCGGCCGCGGGCATCGCGGCGATGAGCGCGTCGACGGCGGCCTCGCGCTCACCGGCGTCGAGCGACCGCCACGCCTCCGCGAGCTCGAGGTCGCCGGGGTCGTTCTCGAGGCGGATGCGCGCCGCGAGACCCTCCGCGGCGAAGTTCCCGGTGATCGTCTCGACGAGGGCGAGCGCCTCGTCGGACTCGCCGCGGCGATGGAGGAGCCCGGCGAGGGCCAGCGCGGCGTCCGGGCGGCCGGGCTCGAGCTCGAGGGCGCGGCGCAGCGAGGGCTCGTCGCCCGACTCGATGAGGCCGTCGGCCTCGGAGGGGATGAGCTTCGAGAAGAAGCGCTCGACGACCGGTCCGCCCTGGGCCCCGACGAACTCGTCGACGACCTCGCCGTCCTTGAACGCCTTCACCGCGGGGATCCCCTGGATCTGGAAGGCCTGCGCGATCCGCTGGTTCGCGTCGGTGTCGACCTTCGCGAGGACGACGGCGCCGTCGTGCTTCGCGGCCTCCCGCTCGAGGATCGGGCCGAGCGCGCGGCAGGGGCCGCACCACTCGGCCCAGAAGTCCACGACGACCGGCGTCGTGTGCGAGCGGTCGAGGACCTCGGTCTGGAAGGTCTCCTCGGTCACGTCGATGACGGTCATCCACGGAGCTTACGATGCGGCCGTGACCGCACCGAATCTCCACGTCGAGGAGGCGGGGGAGGGGACGCCCGTCGTCCTCCTCCACGGCCTCACCGCCTCGCACCGCTACGTCGTCATGGGCTCGCGCTCGCTCGAGCGGTCGGGCCATCGGGTCCTCGCCTACGACGCCCGCGGTCATGGGGCCTCCGATCCCGCCCCCGAGCGGACCGCCTACGGATACGACGCGCTCGCCGAGGACCTCGGCCGCGTCCTCGACGCGCACGGCGTGGACCGCGCGGTGCTCGCGGGGGCGTCGATGGGCGCCCACACGCTGCTGCGCTACGCCCTCGACCACCCGGAGCGCGTCGCCGGCGTCGTCGTCATCACCCCCGCCTACGACGGCGGCGCGGACCACGACGACCCGGACCGCCTCTCGCGCTGGGACGCCCTCGCGGACGGACTCGAGCGAGGCGGCATCGAGGGGTTCATCGAGGCCTACGGCGACCCCCGGGTGCCCGACCAGTGGCGCGACACCGTGCTGCGGGTCATCCGCCAGCGGCTCGAGGTCCACGAGCATCCCGAGGCGGTCGCCGACGCCCTGCGCGTCGTCCCTCGCTCGCGCCCGTTCGGCGACCTCGGGGACCTCTCGGCGCTGGACGTGCCGGCGGTCGTCGTCGCCGACCGCGACGAGGCCGACCCGGGACATCCGCTCGCCATCGGCGAGGCGTACGCGGAGGCGATCCCGGGCGCCGAGCTCGTCGTCGAGGACGAGGGCGAGAGTCCGATCGCGTGGCAGGGCGGCCGGCTGTCGAAGGTCATCGCGACGCTCGCGGGACGCGCGGACGGATAGCGTCCGGGCCGATGAGCACTCTCGTGGACCTCAGCCTCACGCGTGACGGCGGCGTCGCCGTCATCACGCTCGACGCGCCCGACCGGCGCAACGCCCTCACCGTCGAGATGGCGACCGCGATGCTCGAGGTCTGCGATGCCCTCGACAAGGATCCGACCGTCGGGGCCGTCGTCGTCGAGGGCTCCGGGGGCTACTTCTGCGCGGGCGGCGACCGCCCGACGCTCGCCGAGGCGGGGAAGGACCCCGCCCACCCCGACGCCTTCACGGGCATGGGGAGGATCTACCGCGCGTTCGAGCGGATCGGCGAGCTCACGATGCCGACGATCGCCGCGATCGAGGGCGGGGCGGTCGGCGCGGGGATGAACCTCGCGTTCGCGACGGACCTGCGGGTCGTCGCGCGTGACGCGAAGCTGCTCTCCGGCTTCATCCCGATCGGGCTGCACCCGGGCGGCGGCCACGGCGTCCTCCTCGGCCGCACGGGGGCGAGGGAGGCGACCGCGGCGCTCACGCTCTTCGGCGAGCGGGTGAGCGGCGAGCGCGCCGCCGAGCTGGGTCTGTGCTGGGAGGCCGTCGAGCCCGGGACGACCGGCGCACGCGCCCGCGAGCTCGCCGCGGTGCCCGGAGCCGACCCCGAGCTCGCCCGCCGCACGACGAAGTCGCTGCGCGCCGAGCTCGGCCCGCCCGGCATGGCGTGGGGGGCCGCGCTCGAGATGGAGCGCTCCGCCCAGATGTGGTCGATGCGGCGCAAGGACATCGCGGGGTGAGCGCGCCCGAGCCGATCTTCCGGCGGGACGGCGACGCCTACGTCCCGACGGGCCACGCGCGCGGCCCCTGGGACGACGCCCACCAGCACGGCGGTGCGCCCGCCGGCCTCATCGCGCGCGAGATCGAGGCGCTCGGTCCCGGCGAGGATCTCGCGGTCCTGCGGCTCACCTGCGAGATCCTCGCAGCGGTTCCGCTCGAGCCGCTCACGGTCGAGGCGCGGGTCGTGAAGCCGGGCAAGCGCTTCCAGCTCGTCGAGGCCGACCTCTCCGTCGCGGGGGGCCCGGTCGTCGTGCGGGCCCGCGCGGTCCGCCTCCGCCGCGGGGACGTCGACGTCCCCGACATCGCCGCGGTGCCGGGCCGTGAGGCCCTGCCGGTCCCGGCCGACCCGCTCGCAGCGCCCCCCGGCGGCTTCCTCCCGCAGTCCGACGCGATCGAGGGGTTCCACGTGACGGGGATGGAGATCCGCGTCGCGATGGGCGGCGTGCACGAGCCGGGACCCGGGGCCGCCTGGATGCGCCCGGCGCGCCCGCTCGTCGACGCGGAGCCGGCGAGCCCGCTCGCCCGCGTCGCGATGGCCGCGGACTTCGGCAACGGCGTGAGCGCCTCGCTGGACTTCCGCCAGGCGCTCTTCATCAACACCGACGTCTCGATCCACCTCACGCGCCCCGCCGAGGACGAGTGGGTGCTCCTCGACAGCCGCACGACGATCTCCCCGGTCGGCGTCGGCCTCGCGCAGTCGGCGCTCTACGACCGGTCGGGCGCGCTCGGGCGCAGCCTGCAGACGCTGCTCGTCGACGAGCGGTAGGGCGACGGAGGGGGGTCCCGGGGGCTCCGATCGCGCGCGACGCTATGCCGCGCGGACGACCTCGGTGCTGCCCGCCTCGACGACGAACGAGGCGAGTCGCCGCGTCCTGGCGTCGCGGCGCAGGGGGTCGGCGGTCATGAAGTCGACCTCGAGGCCGTCCGTGCGCGCCTCGAGGATCCCGAAGCCGCGCCGGTCGAGGTCGGCGAAGCGGATGTGCGGGTTCGTCGCCAGCAGCCCGGTCTTCAGCGTCTCCCGGGTGACGGGGTCGGGGAGGTACTCCTCGAGCCCGTGCGAGGTGACCGACCCGCCGACGAACTCGGTGCCGATCGGCGGCGTGCCCCGGCGGCCGTTGGTGTGGACGGTGCCCGCGAAGAACGTGTGGATGTCCCCCGTGATGAAGGTGAGGTCCTTCACGCCCTCCGCACGGAAGTGCTCGAGGACCTCGCGGCGCTCGGCGCCGTAGCCGTCCCACGCGTCGACGTTGACGGTGACGCCGGGCACGGAGTCGACGGCCATCACCATGAGCTGGTTCGCGACGACCTTCCAGCGGGCCTCGGAGCGGGGCACCGCGCGCTTGAACCACTCCTTCTGCTCGCGGCCGAGGAACGTCCGCGGGCCGGTCTCGGCGTCGGGGCAGGGGACGATGAACGCCCCGCCGCAGGGCTGGACGTCCCGGTACTGGCGCTCGTCGAGGAGGAAGACCTCGGCGGTGCGCCCGAGGGGGACCGACCCGTAGATCCGGGTGTTCACGGGCCGGCGGCGCAGGCGCGGCATGTACTCGTACCACGCGAGGTAGCCGCAGCGGCGGCGCTCCTTCAGGTCGACGTCGGGGAACGACGTCTTCGCGGGATCGCGCCGGTCGCCCGCGTAGTTGTCCTCGACCTCGTGGTCGTCCCAGATCGCGACGAACGGATGCGCGGCGTGCATCGCCTGCAGATCGCGGTCGGACCGGTAGAGGCGGTACTTGTCGCGCCACTCGGGCAGCGTGACGACGAACGCGTCGCCGTTCGCGCCGGTCGTGTCCCTGCGGTCGGCCGGGCCGTCGTAGAAGGTCTGCTCGTAGACGTAGTCGCCGAGGCAGACGACGAGGTCGAGGTCGTCGCGCTCGGCGAGCGCCCTGTGGGCGGGGTAGTAGCCGGCCTGGTGGTCCTGGCAGGAGAAGAAGCCGATGCGGACCGGCTCGCGCGAGTCGGCGGGCCGCGCGGTGCGGAAGCGGCCGACCGGCGACGAGGAGCGGCGTGTCTCGAAGCGGTAGAAGTACTGCTCGCCCGGGCGCAGCGGCTTGCCGCGCAGTCGCGTGTGGACGGTGTGGTCGCGGATCGCGGGGACGCGGACGCTCCGTCGCAGCACGACGTCCTCGAAGCCGGCGTCGCGGGCGACCTCGAGCCGGATGCGCCCGTTGCCCTCGACGTCGCCGAGGTGCGTCCACAGGACGATCTCGTCCGTCCCGGGCGTCCCGGAGGCGACGCCGAGCCGGAAGTCGCCGTCGCGGAGGAAGGGCTCGCGCGCACGGCGCCGCGCGGGGGAGGTCTTCGCGAGCGCACCGGCCGGTCCCGAGAGGACGAGGCCCGCCCCGGCGGCGGCCCCCGCTCCGATGACGGCGCGGCGGGAGAGGAGGGTGTCGTCCATGAGCGCGCCGGATGGTACCCGCGCCCATGGAGAAGTCGAGGCGGTCACACGGTCCCCCCGGCCGCCGAACCGGATTCCTCCGTGGCCATGTGAACGGAGGAATCCGGTTCGGCATCGCCGGGCGTAGGATCGCCGGCGTGGCGCTTCCTCCTCGGCCCGACCGGCTCGACCGGCTGCCCGACCAGTTCTTCACCGGGATCCTCGCCGAGGTCGCGCGCGCACGCGCCGAGGACGGGCCGCCGGTCGTCGACCTCGGGCGGGGCAACCCCGACATCCCGCCTCCGGCGGTCGCGCTCGACGCGCTGCGGGAGGCGGCGGAGTCGCGGGCGACCGCGGTGCACGGCTACCCGCCGTTCGCCGGCCGGCCGTCGCTGCGCGAGGCGATCGCCGAGCGCTACCGCGCCGATCACGGCGTCGACCTCGATCCGGACCGCGAGGTGTGCGTCGTCCCGGGGACGAAGACGGCGATCTGCTTCGCCGCGCTCGCGACCGCCGAGCGCGGCGACGCGGTCATCCTCCCGGATCCCGGCTACCCCGACTACCTCTCGGGCGCGGCGCTCGCCGGCGCCCGGGTCGTCCCGCTGCCGCTCGACGCGGACGCCGGATGGCAGCCGGACTGGGCGGCGCTGCCGTCCTCGGCGCACGCCGCCTGCCGGCTGCTCGTCCTCAACTACCCGTCGAACCCGTGCGCCGCCGCGGCCGCCGACGGGACGCTCGAGGAGGCCGTCCGGGTGGCGCGGGCGAGCGGGAGCGTCCTCCTGCACGACCTCGCCTACGGCTTCCTCACGTTCGGCGGCGCGCGCGCCCGGAGCGTGCTCGAGGTGGACGGCGCGCGCGACGTCGCCATCGAGCTGTGGTCGGCGTCGAAGGTGCACGGGATGGCCGGCTGGCGGATCGGCTTCGCGGTCGGCAACGCGGAGATCGTCGGCCGCCTCCAGGAGCTCGTCGACCACACCACCGCCGGCGTCTTCGCGGGCGTGCAGCACGGGCTCGAGGCGGCGCTGCGCCACGCGCCCGAGGATCCGGCCGCCCGCGCGTCGGTGTACGCCGCGCGCCGCACCCGGCTCATGGCCGCGGGCCTTCCCGGGCTCGCCGCGCCCGAGGGGACGTTCTACGCGTGGTGGCGGCTCCCGCCCGGCCTCACGGCGCAGCGGCTCCTCGCCGAGCACCGCGTGGCGGTCGCCCCGGGCGAGGGCTTCGGAGAGCGCGGTGCGGGCTGGGCCCGTCTCTCCCTCGCGCTCGACGACGACGAGCTCGACGAGGGACTGCGCCGCCTGCGGGCCGCCTGCGGCTGACCCCGCCTCCGTCAGGCGTCGAGACGCCGGTACATGACGAGCGCGTCGACCTCGCCGAGCGTGCGATGGTCGAAGGCGCCCGGGAGGCGGCCCACGGTCTCGAAGCCGAGCTGCTCCCACAGCGCGATCGCGCCGGTGTTCGTCGCGACGACGAGGCTGAACTGCATCGCGCGGAAGCCGAGGGCCCGCGCCTCCTGCATCGAGTGCTCGGCGAGCGCCCGGCCGATGCCTCGCCGGCGCTCCTCGGGGGCGACCATGTACGCCGCGTTGCAGACGTGCGCGCCGAGCCCGGGCTGCGCGGGCCGCAGCGAGGAGTGGCCGACGATGCGTGACGGCGCTTCCGGGTCCTCGGCGACGTAGGCGAGTCGGCCGGGGCCGAGCCATGCGGCGAGCGCGTCGGCGCGCGAGATCTCCGGCGGGTAGGCGTACGTGTCGCCGCCGGCCACGACGGCGCGGAAGATCGTCCAGATCGCCTCGTGGTCGGTGGGGTTGGCGGGACGGATGAGGGGACGCGCCATCCCCTCGCAGTCTCGCACCAGCGTCCCGACGTGCTGCAATAGGGGCGTGAGATCCGTCAACCCGGATCAGCCGCCCCCGCCTCCGCTCCCGCGGGGCCGGCATTCCCCGGGCGGCGAGGTCGTCGCCGCCTCCCAGCGGACGCGCCTCCTCGACGCGCTCGTCGAGCTCGTCGCCGAGGAGGGCTACCCGGCGGTGCGCGTCGGTCACATCGCGCGCCGGGCCCGCGTGTCGCTGAGCTCGTTCTACACCCATTTCGAGGGCAAGGAGGAGTGCTTCCTCGCCGCGTACGACTCCGTCGTCGACGGGCTGCTGGGCGACCTCCAGGCCGCGGTCACGGCGCACGACGACGTCGATGCCGGCCTCGACGCGGCGGTGCGCGCCTACCTCGCGTGGTTCGCCGCCCGCCCGGCGGCCGCCCGGACCTTCCTCATCGAGATCCGGCGCGCCGGCCCCGCGGCCCTCGCCCGCCGCGCCGAGGTCGTCGAGCGGTTCCTCGGGCTCCTCGTCGAGCACCTCCGCGGCACCGCGGGCGAGGTGGCCGTCCCGTCGCGCGCCCGGCTGGTCGTCCTCGCTGCAGGTCTCGAGGGCCTCGCCCACGAAGAGGTTCTCGCCGGCCGCACCGAGGGCATGACGGCGGTGGCCCCGGACGCGATCGACGTCGTCCGCCGTCTCCTCGGCCCAGACCCCGACCCACGGAGCACCAGCTGACATGCGCATCGGAATCCTCACCGGCGGGGGCGACTGCCCCGGCCTCAACGCCGTCATCCGCGCTGTCACCCGGCGGGCGCTCCAGGACGGCCACACGCTCTTCGGCTTCCGCGACGGGTGGGCCGGGGTCGTCGCGGGTGAGGGCCGCGAGCTGAGCCGCGAGTCGACGGCGGGGATCCTCCACCGGGGAGGCACGATCCTCGGGACCTCGCGGACGAACCCGTTCAAGGGCGGCGCCGACGGCGTCGCCGCCGTGCGCGCGGGGATCGAGAAGGCGGGCGTCGACGCGCTCGTCCCGATGGGCGGCGAGGACACCCTCGGGGTCGCGGCGAAGCTCTCCGAGGCGGGCATCCCGGTCGTCGGCGTGCCGAAGACGATCGACAACGACCTCGCGGGCACGGACGTGACCTTCGGCTTCCACACCGCCGTGCAGATCGCGAGCGACGCGATCGACCGGCTGCACACGACGGCGGAGTCGCACAACCGCGTCATCGTCGTCGAGGTGATGGGGCGGCACGCCGGCTGGATCGCCGCCTACTCCGGGATGGCGGGCGGCGCCGACGTCATCCTCGTCCCCGAGCGGCCGTTCGACATCGACGAGGTGTGCGACAGCCTGCGCCGCCGGCACGAGTCGGGCCCCACCTTCTCGATCGTCGTCGTCTCCGAGGGCGCGATGCCGCGCGAGGGGACCATGTCGCTCCACGCCTCGGGGGAGACCGACGCCTTCGGGCACGTCCGCCTCGGCGGGATCGCCGTCGAGCTCGAGCGCGAGATCGAGAAGAGGACGGGCTACGAGACGCGCATGACGATCCTCGGGCACGTCCAGCGCGGCGGCACTCCGACCGCGTACGACCGGGTGCTCGCCACCCGGTTCGGCGTGAAGGCCGCCGAGGCGCTCATCGCGGGCCGCACCGGGGTCATGGTGTCCCTGCGAGGGACGGAGATCACGGAGGTCCCGATCGTCGACGCGGTGGCCGAGCCGAAGCTGCTCGACGACGACTTCTTCCACACGGCCGAGGTGTTCTTCGGGTAAGGGCCGGCCCGGCCCGCTCAAGTCACCGGGCGAGAAGTCCGATGAGCGTCGCATGTCCGTCCGCCGCCGGCGTTCCGTCTGGCTGTCCGCGCTCGTCGCCTTTGCGATCGTGCCCAGCACGCACGCCCACGCCGCACCGGGTCCGTTCGCGCTCGGCGGGGGCTACGAGTCGTCGTCGACGATGGCACCCGACGGGACGGCGTTCGTCGTGTGGCTCGACGCGGACCGGCGGCCCACCGTCTGTCGCGTGCCGCCGGGCGCCGCCGCCTGCACCCCGATGCAGCGGCTGCCCGCCCCGGCCGGCGACCGGGGCATCCTCGTGCGCGCACACCGCGTCACCGCCGTCGTCCGCGGCCCGCTCGTCGAGGTGGTCGCAGGCGCGTCGTCCTGCGGGACACGCGCCGTCGTGAGGTGGACGAGCCACGACGGCGGTCTCACGTGGCCTGCACCGCCGGCGTGCGAGGACGGTCCGTCGTCGGGCGTGTGGATGACGACCGGCGAGTCCATGGTCGACGGGCGCGGCCGCGTCATCAGCGGCGGCGGCAGCGCCATGGGATTCCAGTATCCGAACCACCTGTCGGTGACCGACGCCGACGGCGTCTCCGCGCCGCAGCACCTGCAGCTCGGCGGTCCGACGGACTCGCCTGGGGTGCGGCTGCTGCGCCACGACGCACCCACGGGGACGACGCTCATCGCCCGGACCTCGCCGTGGACCGTCGACTCCGGGCCCGTCGGCCCGCGCTATCACGTCTTCCGCGGCGCACCCGAGGACGCGACGACCGAGGAGCTGCTCGACCCCGGCCGGTGGGAGACCGACCTCGAGCTGCCCGGCGGCGGGCGCGACACGGCGCGGTTCTTCGCCGACGGCCCCCGAGGGCTGCTCATGCTGAGCGGGCAGGGGATGCCGATGGGCGTCGAGCCGCTCACGCTCTCGCGCTTCGACGACGCGACGGGACGGTTCGCGACGCCGGTCCCGATCGACGTGTCGAGCGACATCCCGAACGAGGCGCCGCGCGGGATCGCGCAGGACGCGTCGGGGAGGCTCCATCTCGTGTGGACGGGCGGCCTCGTGCCGATCCTCCTCTACTCGACCTCGGACGACGGCGGACGCACCTGGGAGGCGCAGGGGGTGCTGCCGGAGACCTGGGCCTGGCTCGGCGACCTCGACGTCGCGCCGAACGGCGTCTCGCTGTTCGTCCGCCACACGCCACGGCCTGCCGAGAGCCCTCCCGCCGCCCTCATCGAGGGGGCCCGCCTGGAGGTCGCCCCGGCTCCGCCGGCGCCCGCGCCGACGCCGCCGAACGAGGCGAGGCGGACCGAAGCGCCAGCCCGCTACCGCGGGGCGTCGCGCACGACCGAGAAGCGGCTGCACACGACCCGCCTGCGCCTGCGCTCGCCGCGGCGCTGCGTCCGTCGCGACCAGCAGTTCGCCGTCGGCGTCGGGTCGAAGCCGCGCCGCAAGAGCGCGCCGCGCGTCTCGCGCGTCACCTTCCGGCTCACCGGAGCGCGCACGCGCACCGACCGGCGTCGCGACTTCCGGCTGCACATGCGCATGCCCGACGACGCGACCGGCCGCGTGCGCCTGAAGGCGAGCGTGCGCCTCACGGGCCGCACGCGGGCGCAGGTCGTGCGCACCACGGTCCGCGTCTGCGAGGAGTAGAGCCGGGGCTGCGGCGCCCGCCCCGGCCGCGAGGCCGGAGCGGACGATCCGCAAGACACCCCGGTCATGGATCACCGCTGTACTTCAACGTCCCAGGACTTGTGTCGTGGCCTGGGCGGCTTGGACACTCCCGACCACCGGGACTGGCCGCCGGCACGAGGCCGGCGCGTTGCCCGGCTGAGCCCCGAGGGGCTCCGGCCGAGTGGGCGATCCGCCGGACGACCGATGCTAGCGGGTCTGCGACGTTGCGCCACCGGGTTCCCCGGTCGTCGCCCCTGCGGCGGCGGGCGCCGCCGCCGTCGCGAGCATCGCGCGCGTCATGCCGCAGATCTCGAGGAAGGCGTCGCGGGAGACGCGGCTCACGCCGGTCATGTTCGCGAAGCCGTGGATGAGCCCCGGGAACCGGCGCAGAACGGTCGGCACCCCCGCGTCGCGCAGGGCCGCGGCGTAGGCCTCGCCCTCGTCGCGCAGCGGGTCGAACCCGGCGGTGACGACGAGGGCGGGAGCGAGCGCCTCGTCGATCGAACCGACGAGGGGGGAGAGGCGGACGTCGGCGAGGTCGGCGTCGCCGACGTATTGCGTGCGGAACCAGTCCATCTGCGCGCGGGTGAGGAAGAAGCCGTCGGCGAACGTGTCCACCGAGGGCCACTGCCGCGTGTTGTCCGTCGCCGGGTAGAGGAGCAGCTGCAGGACGGGCGCGGGCGTGCCCTCGCGGCGCGCCTGCTGGGCGACGACGGCGGAGAGGTTGCCGCCGGCGCTGTCGCCGCCGACCGCGACACGCGCCGGGTCGGCGCCCAGCGACGCCGCGTTCTCGGCGGCCCAGCGGAACGCCGCGGCGCAGTCCTCCGGCGCGGCCGGGAACGGGTGCTCCGGGGCGAGGCGGTAGGCGACGGAGAGCACGTCGGTACCCGCGTGGCGGCACAGGAGCCGGCACACCTCGTCGTGGGTCTCGAGATCGCCGACGACGAACCCTCCGCCGTGGAAGAAGACGAGGAGCGGCGGGGCGTCCTGGGCGCCGCTCGGCCGTGCGCTGCGGTAGAGGCGCGCCGGAAGGGGTCCCTCAGCGCCCGGCACCTCGATGTCACGGCGCTCGGCGACGTCGGGGGTCGGCCCCTCGACCGCGGCGGCCTGCCGGCGGACGACGCGCCGGGCCTCCGGCGGGCTGAGCGTCTCGATGCCCGGGAGGCCCTGGCGCTCGAGGAGGCTGAGCGTGAGCTGGATCTCCGGCTCGAGGTCCTGATCGTCGAGTCGCACCGGCGGGCGGCGCGAGAGCCGGACCTGCGTCATCGGGGGCAGGGCGGCGAGCGCGCGGGCGACGCGGTACTCGAGACGTTCGCGCGAGGACCGTCCGTCGAGGCGTGAGCGGCGGGGCATGAGAACTCCTCAGGTGGGTCGTCACGGGACGGTAACGTGGTCGCGTGCTCGGTCCCGTCGAAGGCCTCCGGTTCGCCTACGCCGTCCACGTCCTGCCGCCCGGCCGCTACGGCTTCCGCCGCTGGCGCTGGGAGCTCTGGCACGGTCCGACGATGGTGGCCGCGGGATGGCGGGCGACCGAGAAGGACGCGACGCGCGCGATCCGCAAGCACGCCGCCGAGCGTGCGCGCCGGCTCTTCGGGCTGCGCCGTCCCGCGGACCTGCAGGGCGGTGAGGCGTTCCGCGTCGGGACCTCGGTCCGCGTCGACGACGGCGGGGTGGCGTTCCTCCTCGTGCCGCGCGCCCTCGAGGCGGCCGGCGCCCTCGTCTGACCCGCGAGCCGCAGGATCACGTCGTCGTCAGGCGTCAGGATCCTGCGCCTCGCGAGGGAGGCGGGCGCGGCGGGCCCCGTGGAGCGCGTCGAGGACGATGACGTCCGCGGCGGCGGCGAGCCGCTCGAGGTCGACCCGCTCCTCGGTGGCCGGCGGCAGCCGGTCCGCGAAGGGCCGCGGCGGGCTGCGGTCGTCGCGGGGAGGGGAGACGAGGCGACCGTCCTCGACGAGGGCCAGGAGGCCGTCGACGGGCGCGATCACCTCGCCGTCCGGCTCGACGAGGAGCGCGACGGCGTCCACGCCGGCCCGGCGGGCGAGGTCGCGGGCGAGGCGGCGGTCCGCCCAGTCGTGGGCGCCGAGGCCGCCCGGGAGGGAGAACGGGGCCAGGGCGACGGGGTCGCCGCCCGGCGCCGGAGGCGAGAAGGGGGCGGACCGGACGCGCGCGGAGCCCGCCGGGTCGACCTCCGCCCGCACCTGCGCGCCCGCGGCCCCGAGGCGCGCGAGCTCGGCGCGGAGGTCGGAGGGCACATCGACCCCGAAGAGCTCGCGGGCGCTGCGGGCGAGGACCTCGAGCGAGGCGTCGAGGTCGTGGACGCGGCCCCCCGCGACGAGGAGCGTCACGCCGACTCCCGTCGAGGGGTCGGGCCGGGACGGTCCGTCGGTGCGGAGGGCATCGGGGATCTCGCGCATGAGCGCCGCAGGCTACGCAGCGCGTACGATCCAGGCAGATGGGACGTCGATCGCGCACCCGTGCGGCCTCCGCGGGCGAGCCGCGCCCCGCTCGCCCGCGCACCTCGCCGACCTCCGGGGCCCGGCGCACCGCGGGCGGTCGGAGCAAGCTGACGCCGGCACGGCGGACGCTCGCCGCCTACGTCCTCGGCGCGGCGCTCCTCGCGGTGCTCCTCCTCGTCGGGACGGTCGTGCTCGTCGGCAGCCTCGGCCCGTTCATCGTGCTCGCCTACACGCTCGTCGGCGCGGCGCTCCTGCACCGGTGGGCCTCCGGGCGGCTCGCGGGCGAGCCGCTCACCGACGAGGACCGCTTCCTCCAGACGCTGGCGGGCGGGCTTCTCGCGATCACGGTGTTCCTCGCCGTCCTCTTCGCGATCGTCCTCAGCGTCGCCTGACGGCGACGGAGGCGCCATGAGCCGCCGAGGTCCCGAGGTCGTCGCCCCCGACGAGGTCCGCGAGCGCCTCGCCGAGATCGGCCTCCACGACGCCCACCGTCTCGGACGCCGCTTCTCCGAGCTCGCGCGCGAGCGCGACGAGGAGGCGCGCGGCCGGCGACTCGAGCGGGTGATGGCGGATCTCGGCCGGGCCGAGGAGCGCATGGCGCGCCGGCGGGCCGCGGTGCCGGAGGTCTCCTATCCGCCCGAGCTCCCGGTGAGCGAGCGCCGGGACGACCTCCTCGCGGCGATCCGCGACAACCAGGTCGTCGTCGTCGCGGGGGAGACGGGGTCCGGGAAGACGACGCAGCTCCCGAAGATCTGCCTCGAGCTGGGGCGCGGGGTCCGCGGCCAGGTCGCCCACACGCAGCCGCGCCGGCTCGCGGCGCGCACGGTCGCGGCGCGGATCGCCGACGAGCTGGAGGTCCCGCTCGGCGGCGCGGTCGGCTACGCGGTCCGGTTCGACGACCGCGGAGGAGACGACACGCTCGTCCGGCTCATGACCGACGGGCTGCTGCTCGCCGAGATCCAGCGCGACCGGCTGCTGCGGCGCTACGACACCGTCATCGTCGACGAGGCCCACGAGCGCAGCCTCAACATCGACTTCCTCCTCGGGTACCTCGCGCGGATCCTGCCGCAGCGGCCCGACCTCAAGGTCGTCATCACCTCGGCGACGATCGAGACCGGCCGCTTCAGCGCGCACTTCGGGGACGCTCCGGTCGTCGAGGTGTCCGGGCGCACCTATCCCGTCGAGATCCGCTATCGCCCGGTCGTCGACCCCGAGGACCCCGACGCCGACCCCGAGCGCGACGAGGCCGAGGCGATCGGCGACGCGATCGAGGAGGTCTGGGCGGACGGACGCGGTCGCGGCGGCCCGCAGGACGTCCTCGTCTTCCTCAGCGGCGAGCGGGAGATCCGCGACACCGCGGAGACGCTCGAGGGACGCTTCGGGACGGGAGGCGGGGTCGAGGTGCTCCCTCTCTACGCGCGGCTCTCGAGCGCGGAGCAGCAGCGCGTGTTCCGCCGCGACCGATCCGGGGCGACGCGGCGGATCGTCCTCGCGACGAACGTCGCCGAGACCTCGGTGACCGTGCCGGGCATCCGCTACGTCGTCGACCCCGGGACCGCGCGGATCAGCCGCTACAGCGCGCGTCTCAAGGTGCAGCGGCTGCCGATCGAGCCGGTCTCGCAGGCCTCCGCCGCGCAGCGCGCCGGTCGCTGCGGGCGGATCGCCGACGGCATCTGCGTCCGCCTCTACGCCGAGGAGGACCACGACGCGCGGCCGCAGTTCACCGATCCCGAGATCCTGCGCACCAGCCTCGCCTCGGTCATCCTGCAGATGGCCTCGCTCGGCCTCGGCGAGATCGAGGACTTCCCGTTCCTCGACCCGCCCGACCGCCGGCAGATCCGCGACGGCATCCGGCTCCTCGAGGAGCTGCGCGCTCTCGAGGCGCAGTCGAAGGCGGGGACGGGCGACCGTCTCACCGGCATCGGCCGCAAGCTCGCGCAGCTCCCGATCGACCCGCGGTACGGGCGGATGGTGCTCGAGGCCGACCGGCTCGACTGCGCGAGCGAGGTGTGCGTCATCGCGGCGGCGCTCTCGATCCAGGACCCGCGGGAGCGGCCGGAGGACAAGCGGGCGCAGGCCGACCAGCTCCACGCGCGGTTCCGCGACGAGACGTCGGACTTCCTCTCGCAGCTGCTGCTGTGGCAGCACCTCGAGGAGGAGCAGCGCGCGCTCTCGCGCACGCAGTTCCGCAAGCGCTGCCGGGCCGAGCACCTCCACTACCTCCGCATCCGGGAGTGGCAGGACCTCGTCGCGCAGCTGCGCACGGCGGCGAAGGGCGTCGGCGTCACCTTCAACGAGCAGCCGGCCGACGCGCCGCAGATCCATCAGGCGCTCCTCGCCGGCCTGCTGTCGCACATCGGGCTGCGCGATGCGGCGCGACGCGAGTACGCGGGGGCGCGCGGCGCGCGGTTCCAGATCTTCCCCGGCTCCACGCTCGCGCGGAAGGGCCCGACCTGGGTCGTGGTCGCCGAGCTCGTCGAGACCTCGCGGCTGTGGGGACGCACCGCGGCGCGCGTCGACCCGTCGTGGATCGAGCCCCTCGCGCGGCACCTGCTCGTCCGCTCCCACTCCGAGCCGCGGTGGGATGCGCGCCGGGGGGACGTCGTCGCGACCGAGAGCGCGACGCTCTACGGGCTCCCCGTCGTCAAGGGCCGCACGGTCTCCTACTCGCGGATCGACCCGGGAGTGAGCCGGGCGCTCTTCATCCGGCGCGCGCTCGTCGAGGACGGCTGGGACGACCGGCACGCGTTCCTCGCGGAGAACCGGCGCCGGGTCGCGGAGATCGAGGCGCTCGAGGAGCGGATGCGCCGTCGCGGGATCCTCGCCTCCGACGAGGAGCGCGTCGCGTTCTTCGAGGAGCGGATCCCCGCCGAGGTGACCGGCGGGCGGGCGTTCGAGCGATGGTGGCGCGACGCGCGCCGGGACGACCCCGACCTCCTGACCTATCCACGCGACGTGCTCGTCGATCGGGCGGCCCGCGACGCGGTCGACCCGAAGGCCTTCCCGACGGCGTGGCAGCAGGGCGACCTGCGCGTGCGCGTGAGCTACCGCTTCGAGCCCGGCGCGCCCGACGACGGCGTGACGATCCACGTCCCCCTCGCCGTCGCGGGTCGCCTCGACCCGAGCGACTTCGAGTGGCTCGTCCCGGGGCTGCGCCACGAGCTCGTCGTCGCCCTGCTGCGCGGCCTCCCCAAGGACCTCCGTCGGCCGCTCGTCCCGATCCCCGAGACGGCGACCGCGGTCCTCGCGCGCATCGCTCCGCGCCGCGAGCGCCTCGCCGTCGCGCTCGGCCGCGCCGTCGAGGAGGTCCGGGGGCTGAGCGTCCCGCCCGAGGCGTGGGACCTCGCGAGCCTGCCCGAGCACCTCCGCCCGCGCTTCCAGGTGGAGGGAGAGGACGGCGCGGTCCTCGACGCCGGTCGCGATCTCGGCGCCCTGCGCGCGCGGCTGCGCCCGGCGCTCCAGGCGGAGCTCGCGGCCGCGACCCCGGAGCTCGAGGCGACCGGTCTGCGGGCCTGGACCATCGGCGCGCTTCCCCGCACGATCGCCGTGCCCGGCACGGGCGGGGACGTCGTGGCGTACCCGTCGCTCGTCGACGAGGGCGAGACGGCGGGGGTCCGCGTCCTCGACGACGCGCGGGCGCAGGAGCTCGCGATGGCCGCGGGCACGCGGCGGCTGCTCGTGCTCACCTGCCGGTCACCGGTGCGCTGGGTCCGCGACCGCCTCGACATCGCGACGCAGGTCGCGCTCGGCGACGCGCCGCTCGGCGGTCTCGATGCCGCGCTCGCGGACGCGACGACGGCCGCGATCGACGCGCTCGTCGCGGAGGCGGGAGGGCCGGCGTGGGACGAGGCGTCGTTCGCCGCGCTCCGCGGCCACGTCGCCGGCGAGCTCGCCGAGCGGACGGCCGCGGTGACGACGGCGATCGCGGAGGTGTGCGCGCGCCGCGCCGAGGTGTTCGAGGCGCTCCTCGACCTCGACGCCCGCGGGTTCGCGGACGCGCGCGCCGACATGGACGACCAGCTCGCGCGCCTCGTCCATCCCGGGTTCGCGACGCGGGCGGGCGCCGGCCGGCTGCCGGACGTCGACCGCTACCTCACCGCGATGCTCCGGCGGGTCGAGCGGCTCCGCGCCGCCCCCGCAGCCGACGCGGCACCCATGGCGACGGTCCGCGAGCTCGAGGACGAGCTCGCCGCCGCGCGCGCCGCGGTCCCCGACGGGCGGCCACAGCCGGCGGCCCTCACCGACGCGCGGTGGATGATCGAGGAGGTCCGGGTGAGCCTCTTCGCCCAGGCGCTCGGGACCCGCGGCAAGGCGTCCCCGAAGCGCGTCCGCGCGCTCCTCGCCGCCGCCCGACAGGCGTGAGTGTCGATCTGCCGACGCCGAGCGGCGGCAGATCGACACTCACGGGCTCAGGGGCGGGTCAGGCGGCGTGGCGCTCGGCCTCCGCGACGGCGAGCGCGTCGGCGCGCTCGTTGAGCTCCGTCCCGACGTGGCCGCGGACCCAGTGCCAGCGGACCGCCTCGTGCCGGCCGATCTCCGCGTCGAGGGCCTCCCACAGCTCGCGGTTCTTCACCGCCCCGCCGCTCGCCGTCTTCCAGCCGCGCTTTTTCCAGCCCGCGAGCCAGGACGTCATGCCGTCGTGCAGGTAACGGGAGTCCGTGACGATGCACGCGCGGCCTCCGCCCGGCACCGCCCGGAGCCCCTCGAGGGCGGCGGTCATCTCCATGATGTTGTTCGTCGTGTGGGACGCGCCGCCGTGGTGCTCGGCGACGACCTCGCCGTCGGAGTCGACGACGATCGCGGCCCAGCCGCCCGGCCCCGGGTTCGTCTTGCAGGCCCCGTCGGTCCACACGAGGAGCTCGCCGGACTCGGCGGTCGGCATCGCGCCCCCCGACGGGGCGGGACGGGGACGGCGGCGGCGGGTGCGGGCGGGGGCGGGCATGCCGCGGAGGGTAGGGACCCCGCCCGACGGGGGGACGCCCGGCCCTTCGGCCGCGCTGTCGTGGTCGGTCCGACGTCCGGTCCCTCGCGCGGCGCGGCGGTGCTCGCTACAACGCCGATCATGCGCACACCTGACTCTGCCATCCTCGTGACCGGAACCACCGGCTTCCTCGGCGGGGAGCTCCTCGCTCGGCTCCTCGAGCGGACCGACCGCGACGTCGTCGCCCTCGTCCGGGCGAGGGACGACGCGGCGGCGCAGGACCGCCTCCACGCCGCTCTCGAGACCCTCCTGCCCCCGGAGGCGCGCCCGGCGGCCCGGAGTCGCGTCACGGGCTTCGCCGCCGACCTCGAGCGACCGGACCTCGGACGGTCCGACGCCGACCGGCGGACGCTCGCCGCGGGGGTCGATGCCGTCGTGCACTGCGCGGCGTCCGTGCGGTTCGACCTGCCGCTCGCCGAGGCGCGGCGCATCAACGTCGACGGCACCCGAGGCGTCCTCGACGTCGCCGCGCAGGCCCCGCAGCTCGATCGCGTCGTCCACGTCTCCACCGCCTACGTCGCCGGGGACCGGCCGGGGACGTGCCGCGAGGACGAGGGGGACGTCGGCCAGAGGCACCGCAACACCTACGAGCGGACGAAGCTCGAGGCCGAGCGCGTCGTCGCCGAGAGCGGGCTGCCCGCGGGCATCGTGCGCCCGAGCATCGTCGTCGGCGACTCGCGGACCGGATGGACGCCGGCGTTCAACGTCATCTACTGGCCGCTCCAGGCCTTCGCGCGCGGCCTCCTGCCGGTCGTGCCCGGCGATCCCGACGCGCGCGCCGACGTCGTGTGCGCCGACGCGGTCGCCGACGCCCTCGTCGACGCGGCGACCGGCCCTCGCCTCGAGGAGACGATCCACGTCGTGGCGGGGGAGGGGGCACCACGCGTCGGCGACCTGGCGTCGCTCGCCGCCGAGCGCTTCGGGACCGACGTGCCGCGCTTCGTCGGGCCCGGCGAGATGCCCGAGATCGAGGAGCGCGCCGGCGCGTTCCTGCCCTACTTCCGGGTGCGTGGGACCTTCGACGACGCCCGGGCCCGGGCCCGCGGCGTCCGGGTCCCGTCCTTCCCGGAGTCGTTCGACACGCTCATGGACTACGCGGAGCGCAGCCGCTGGGGTCGCGCCCCGCGTGCGCGCTGGGAGGTCGCGGGCGAGCGCGCGACCGCCTGACGCGTCCGCCCTCCCGGGGCCGGGTATGCACGGGGCATGACCCGTCACGCCCCGCACCACGAGCGGCTGCCGCCGTTCAGCGGCCTCGGTCGCCTCCTCCTCGTCGCCGGGCTCGTCGCTCTCGTCGTCGGACTCCCGCTCCTGCTCGCCACGGGCGGCGGGACTGCGATCGCCGGCCTCGGACTCCTCGGCGTCGCGACGGTCTGCCTCGTCTCCCTCGCCTTCCTGCTCGTCGGTGAGAGCGAGGACCGCTTCCGCCGCCGGCACCCGCGAGGCTGAGCGGGACGACGCCGTACACTCGGGACGTGGCCTTCCACCGCGGCATCGACGACGGCTCCGGCGCCCGGGGCGCCGAGCCGCTCGAGCACGTCGGCGCGAACGAGAGGCGGCTCGCCGGGCGTCCCGGCCTGCTCGCGGAGGCCACCCTCGCGTGCCCGTCGTGCGACGCGCCGGTCGCCCCGCTCGGAGCCCCGCTCGCACCCGCCGATCCGCTCGGATGCCCCGTGTGCGGGCTCGAAGGGCCGGTGCGGGACTTCCTCTCCCTCGCGACGCCCGCCCGCCCCGCCCGCGTCGACGTGGTCGTCGTCGGCGGCGGGCAGCTGCCCGCGCGGACGCCGCGCGCCGCCTAGCACCGCCCGCTGACGAGGCGCCGGCTCGGGTCGGGAGCGTCCGCCGACGCGCGGCCGCCACCGCCGAGAGGCCGGCTCACCGGCCGCGAACCCGAGGCGCGCGAACGCGCCCGCGCCCGCTCCGGCGCTCAAGGTCGTCCATTCGTCCGCCGATGACCGGGGACGATGAGGGTGACGCGATGACCTGGCAGGCCGTGTTCGCCGCGAACGCGGTGATCGCCGCCGCCTACGGCTCGATCTCGTTCCTCGTCACCCGCGGGCTCATCCGCTCCCGCCAGTTCGGCCCGCGCAACTGGCTCGGGACCGCGACCGCCGGGATCTTCTTCACCTGCGCCGCCGGTCACGCCGTCCACATGGAGCATCTCCTCCTCGATGCCCCGACGCGTGCCGTCGTCGACGTCCACCTCGCGATCGCCGACGGCATCACCGGGATGGTGGCCGTCTGCTACCTCTCGCTGCGCCACCGCTTCGGCCAGCTCCTCCACCAGCCCTCGATGTTCGAGGACGTCGTGCGCCGGGCCGGGGAGGAGGAGCTGCGGGTCGCCGAGGAGCGCATGCGCCTCAGCTTCGACAGCGCCCCGTTCGGGATGGCGCTCGTCAGCCTCGACGGCCGCTTCCTCCGCGTCAACGCCGCGCTCTGCCGCATCACGGGCCGCGCCGCGCAGGACCTCATCCGGCGCACCACCCAGGACATCACGCATCCCGACGACCTCGCCGCGGACGAGACGCTCTTCACCCGCCTCATCAACGGCGAGGTCCCCGACTACCGCCTCCGCAAGCGCTACGTGAAGCCGGACGGGCGCCACGTGACGATCGACCTCAACGTCTCGCTCGTCCGCGGCGCAGCCGGCGAGCCGAAGCACGTCGTCGCGCAGATGGAGGACATCACCCGGGAGATCGCCGCCGAGGAGGCGAGGGCCCGCGCCGAGGCGAAGCTGTCCGCCGTCCTCGCGTCGTCGCCGAACGGGACGTGCGTCGTCGACCTCGACGGGAGCAGCGGCGGGCGGATCGTCCGCGTCAACCCCGCCCTCAAGCGGATCATCGGCGCCGGGGCGCTCGACCGGCCTCTCGCCGAGGCGGTCCACCCGGACGACCACGACGCGCTCGCCGCGATGCTCTCCGCCGTGCGCCCCGCCGACGACGCCCCACTGCAGGTCGAGATGCGGCTCCTCGGCCAGGACGCCCCGGTCTGGGTGCTGGTGGGAGCCGCCGAGCTCGGCGCCGAGGCCGGTCCGCGGCGTGCCGTCCTGCAGTTCGTCGACATCACCGAGCGCAAGCGCTTCGAGCACCGGCTCCGTGACCTCGCCGACCACGACGCGCTCACCGGCCTGCGCAACCGCCGTCGCTTCGGCGAGGAGCTCGACGGGGCGCTCGCCCGCGCCCGCCGGTACGGCGAGACGGGCGCCGTCCTCCTCCTCGACCTCGACGGCTTCAAGGACGTCAACGACAGCCTCGGGCACTCGGCGGGCGACGCGCTCATCGTGCGCTGCGCCGCCGTGCTGGCCAGCCAGCTCCGGGACTCCGACGCGCTCGCGCGGCTCGGCGGCGACGAGTTCGCGGTGATCCTCCCGCACACCGACGAGATCGCGGCGCGCGACGTCGCCGAGAAGCTCCTCGCGGCGATCCGGCGCGACGTCGTCCTCATCGAGGACGGCCACCACGCGCGCGTGACGGCCTCGGTCGGCATCGCGGTGTTCGACGGCTCGACCGACGTGACGCGGGAGGACGTCGTCGCGCAGGCCGACATCGCGATGTACGACGCGAAGGACGCCGGACGCGACGCCGCGCGGATCTTCCGCGGCCAGGACCGCCGAGAGCAGCTCGCCCAGCGCGTCGAGTGGGTCGCCCGGCTGCGCGGGGGCCTCGAGAACGACCGCTTCCGCCTCGTCGCGCAGCCGATCGTCGGGATCGGCGCACAGGACCTCGCGCGGTACGAGCTGCTCCTGCGCTACGTCGCGGACGACGGCGAGCTCGTCCCGCCTGGCCGGTTCCTCGACCTCGCCGAGCGCCTCGACCTCATCCGCGACATCGACCTGTGGGTCCTCGGCCAGGCCTGCGAGCTCCTCAGCGCCGAGCACGAGACGGGCCGGGAGGTCGCCTTCAGCGTCAACCTCTCCGCACGGACCCTCGGCGACCCGCGGCTCGTCGCGAGGATCGAGGAGCTCGTCACCGCCGGCGGGTTCCCCCCGGAGCGGCTCATCCTCGAGGTGACCGAGACGGCGGCGATCGCGAACATCGGTCGCGCCCAGGAGCTCATCGGCGCCCTTCACCGCATCGGGTGCGGGCTCGCGCTCGACGACTTCGGCGCGGGATTCGCCTCGTTCTACTACCTGAAGCACCTGCGCTTCGACTACGTGAAGATCGACGGCGAGTTCATCCGCGGGCTGCCGCGCGACGGCACCGACCGGCTCGTCGTCTCGGCGGTCGTCTCGCTCGCGCGGGGGCTCGGCGCCAAGACGGTCGCCGAGTTCGTCGGCGACGACGCGACCGTGACGATCCTCGACGCGCTCGGCGTCGACTACGGGCAGGGCTACCACCTCGGGCGCCCCGCTCCCCTCGACGAGATCCTCGTCGCACCACGGTCGGCGGCCTGACGCCACGCGGCGCCGCTGCCCGTCGGTGCGGGCACGTCCCGCCGCGAGGCGAAATGCTCGGGTGAGGACTGGGGTGCCCCGGGGTGGGCGACGCGCGGGCGCTGCGGCAGAGTGCCGCGCGCAGCCACCCCGTCGCCCCTGGAGACCATGCACGTCCTTCCCGCCGCCCGCGCCCGCGCGTCGCTCCTGACCGCGGTCCTCGTCCTTCTCGCCGCCCCCGCCGCGCACGCCGCCTGGAGCGGGACACCCGGCAAGGTCGCCCACCTCGACCGCGACACCTCGGCGCTCGCGCTGAAGGTCGTGACGCCGGGGCCCTGCGCGTCCGGTAGCGGCGCGCGCAGCGCCGACGGGCCGCCTCCGCGGCCGCGGGTCTCAGCGCCCGGCCGGGGCGCCCGCCCCGTGCTGGGCGAGGTCGGCGACGTCGGCGGCGAGCGCGTCGACGGCGTCCCAGTCGGTGAAGTCGACATCGAGGCGCCGGTCCGTCGGAAGGTCGTGGCGGCGCGCGATCATCTGCATGAGGAGCCGCGTCGGGAGCTTGTAGTGCGGGTAGCGCAACGCGCCGCCGACCGGCGCGACGATCCGCGGGGCGAACCCGGATTCGTCGAGCAGGCGCGCGATCGACTCACGGACCTCCTGCCGCGACTCGACGCTGTCCTCGGCGGCGTGCAGGGAGACGGACACGAGGGCGGTGGGACGCGTGGCGAGCTCGTCGCGGTGGGCGAGGAGCCAGTCGCGCAGCGCGGGCTGGTGGACGCCGGAGTGCACGGAGGCGGCGGCGAGCACGGCGTCGAAGCTCGCGACGTCGCAGGCGTCGGCGTGGTCCACATCGCGCAGGGTGACGTCGATCTCCGCGTCCTGGAGCCGGCCCGCGACGCGCCGGGCGATGCGCTCCGTGTGACCGTGGGTGGAGGAGTAGACGACGAGGCAGCGGGGGGCGGGGCTCATGCCGACAGTCTCGACGCGGGCGGAGCGCCCGGCGTCCGTAGCGGGTCCGCTCCCGCGACCGGGCTTCCCCCGGCGGCGACGGCAGGATCTGCGGCGAACTACCGACGCGGGCGGGTGGTCGGGCCCGTGGGCCCGCGAGGGCGGCGGTTCTACGCTGCGGCCATGGCCCTGCATCCGATCCTCGTCGCCTACGACGGGCGCTGCCCGCCGGCCCTCACGGCCGCCGGGCTCCTCGCGCGGGTGGCCGACACGAGCCTCGTGTGCGTCACCGCCTATCGCGCCGACTCGGTCGCGCTCACCGGCCGGATCGCCCCCGACCCGGAGTCGGACCGGCGCTTCGCGCATGCCGGGGCCGTCGCGCGCTCGGCCGCGGTGCAGGTGACCGGCCTCGATGGGGTGGAGAGCCACGCCCTCGCGGCCCACGGCGGCGACGTCCCGAAGGCGCTCATCGACATGGCGACCGACGTCGACGCCACCGCCATCGTCGTCGGCGCCGACCTCCACGGCCACGTCGCGCACGCCGTCGCGGCCGGTGCGACCTGCCCCGTCCTCGTCGTGCCCGAGGATCCGCGGCTCGTGAGCGAGGGCCTCCGCGTCGTCGGGGTCGCCTTCGACGGCTCCCTCCCGAGCCGGCTCGCGCTCACCGCCGCCGCGGCGATCGCCGAGCGGGCGGGGGCGACGCTGCGGGTCATCTCCGTCGCGGTGACCGACCGTGAGGAGGCGGAGGCGCGCGCGCACGTCGACGGCGCCCTGACGACCGGGCTCCCCGTGCACGCCACCGCCGACGTGCGGACCGGCGATCCCGGCCCCCAGCTGCGCGAGGCGGGACGTTCGGTGGATCTCATGGTCTGCGGCGCCCGCAGCCGCAGCCGCATGTCGCGGTCGCTGCTCGGGAGCGTGTCCCAGGAGCTCATCGACCTGCCCAACTGCCCGGTGCTCGTCATCCCGGGCCGCGTCGTGCGGCGCCACGAGGCGCCGATCGGCCTGTCGACGGCAGGCGAGAGCGTGGCCGCCTCGGACGGGTGAGCGGGGCGTCACCGCCCGGAGGCGCTCACGAGGAGCGCCGGGCGCGCCACGCCGTCTCGGCCGGGCGCTCCCCGGGTACCCGCCCCTTGGATGGGCACCGCATCGCTGAGCAGCGAGCAACGGCGTCGGGTGATCCTGCTCGGGCTGCCGACGTTCGGCCTCACGCTCGCGATCACCGTCGTCTCGACGTACCTCCCGACGGTCGCGCGCGAGGTGACGACCTCGACGCTCGTCATCGGGGCAGTCGTCGGCGGGGAGGGCATCATGGCCCTCTGGGTGCCGCTCATCGTCGGGCCGTGGTCGGACCAGCTCGACACGAGGATCGGCGGCAGGATGCCCTTTCTCGTCGGCGCCGCTCCGCTCGCGGCGGCCGCGCTCGTCGTCATGGCGGCCGTGGACTCGATCATCGCGATCGCGCTCGCGGCGGCTGTCTTCTTCTTCGCGTACTTCATCGCCTACGAGCCGTACCGCGCGATGTACCCGGATCTCATCGAGGACGAGGCGGCCGGGAGGGCGCAGGCGACCCAGGCGATCTGGCGCGGCGCGGCGACGAGCGTCGCACTGCTCAGCGGCGGCGTCCTGCTCAGCGTCGCCGAGCCCGTGCCCTTCGCGGTCGCCGCGGTCGTGCTCCTCGCGACGGTCGCGGGTTTCGTCGCGCTCGTCACGCGCGCCGGCCTCGCGCGCCGCGACGGCGGCCACGACTCCGAGAGCGCCCGCGAGACGGTGTCACGCCTGCGCCGTCTCGTCGGCGAGGTCCCTCAGCTCCGCGCCTATCTCGTCGCGAACGCGCTGTGGGAGCTGGCGCTCGCCGCCCTCAAGGCGTTCGTCATCCTCTACGTCACCGTCGGGCTCGGCTACGGGCTCGTCACCGCGTCCCTCATCGTGGGCGGCGTCGGCGTCGTCGTCCTCGCGGGAGCGATCGTCGCCGGTCGTCTCGGTGACGACGCCGGCCGGCTCCGCGTCATGCGCGCGACCCTGTGGGTCTACGGGGCCGGGCTCCTCGTCCCCGGGCTCATCACCTGGACGCCGCTCATCGCGGTCGCCGTTCCCTTCGTCGCCTTCGGCGGCGGCGCGGTGATGGCCCTCGCCTACGCGATCCTCATCCCCCGCATGCCCGAGGAGGAGCGCGGCGCGCTCACCGGCTTCTACAGCCTGAGCCGCGGCGTCGGCATCACCGTCGGCCCGATCCTCGCGGGCGCCCTCATCGCCGTCACGGCCGGCAACGTCTTCGAGGGGACCGAGGGCTTCCAGGCGACCTGGATCGTCTGCGCCGCGGCGATCCTCCTCAGCATCCCCTTCCTGCGGAGGCTCGAGGACGCCGACGGGTGAGCGGTGCGCTCCTCGCGTGCGCGAAAGGCGCTCCGCGGACGCGTTCTGCCGGCCCGTCGGCTCACGCCCCTTCGTCGAGGGCGCGGGCGGCGTCGAGGTGCGAGAGGTGCGTGAGCGCCTGCGGGTAGTTGCCGAGCATCTCGCCGCTCGACGGGTCGTGCTCCTCGGAGAAGAGCCCCAGGTCGCTCGCCGTGCACGCGGCGTCCTCGAACCGGCGTCGTGCGTCGTCCACGCGTCCCTGGCGGGCGAGGAGCTCGGCGAGCCAGAAGCAGCAGGGCAGGAACGCCCCCTCCCGTGCCTCGCCGGTCCCGTCGTCGACGACGTAGCGCCGGATGAGACCGCGGCCCGCATCGAGCTCGCGGGCGATGGCGTCGGCGGTCGCGACCATCCGCTCGTCGTCCCACGCGACGATCCCCGTGACGGGGAGCCGGAGGGTCGCGGCGTCGAGATGGGGTTCGCCGAGAGACTGCACGAAGCAGCCGCGCTCGGCGTCGACGCCCTCGTCGAGGACCTTCTCGCGGATCTCCGCGGCGGTGCGCGCCCAGCGCTCCTCGGGCACGTCCCGTCCGAGGTCGCGCGCGAGCTTCCGGCCGCACTCGAGCGCCGCCCAGCACATCGCCTTCGAGTGGACGAAGTGCCGGGGGGACCCGCGCCACTCCCAGATCCCCGCGTCGGGCTCGTGCCAGTGCTCGCCGACGAACTCGACGAGACGCACGAGGAAGTCCCAGTAGATCTCGTCGGGGGACCGGCCGCGGCAGTGCCAGTTCCAGCTCTGCATGAGGAGATGCCCGTAGGAGTCGAGCTGCAGCTGAGAGGCCGCGTGGTTGCCGACCCTCACCGGTCGCGCGCCGCGATAGCCCTCGAGGTCGCCCAGCGCCTGCTCGTCGAGCCGCCGCTCCCCCCCGACGGCGTAGAGCACGCGCAGATCCTCCGCACGCCCCGCGGCCGAGCGCTCGACGAAGCGGCGGAAGCGGTCCGATGCCTCGGTCACGCCGAGCGCGGCCAGCGCGCGGGACGAGAGAACCGAGTCGCGCAGCCACGCGTAGCGGTAGTCCCAGTTGCGCGTTCCCGTCGGCGTCTCCGGGAGGGAGGTCGTCGCGGCGGCCGCGATCGCGCCCGTCGGCTCGTACACGAGGCCCTGGATGACGAGCGCCGACCGCAGGGCGCCGTCGGGGCGCCCCCGAGGAAGCTGCAGGCCCCGGGACCAGTCGCTCCAGCGGCGCGTGGTCTCCTCGAGGTCGCGATCGAGCTGCGCGGCGTCGGGCGCGGAGGTGGGGGGACTGCCGACCTCCTCGGGCCGCGTGAAGCGCATCGCGAGGCGGTAGCGCTCGCCGGCCCGGCACGTCAGGTGGGCGCGCAGGCCGTCGTCGTCCTCCGAGGACGCCAGCGGGAGGTCGCTCCAGATGAGGAGGCCGTCGTCACCGCCGGTCGCGACCCACTGCCCGTCATCACGACACCGGAACCACGGCGCGAGGTCCCCGTAGTCGAAGCGCGGGCAGACGACGACGTCGAGTGGCATCTCGCCGCGCAGACCCTCGACGACGCGGAGCAGGCGCCGGTGCGAGGTGCGATCGCGGCCCGAGGAGAGGAGCAGGCAGTCGAGCACTCGCGCCTCGCCCCCCGTGGAGCGGAAGCGGGTCTCGAGGACGAGCGTGTCATCGACGTAGCAGCGTGACGTCGTGGCCTCGACGGCGGGCGAGATCGCGCAGTGTCCGCCGCGGTCCCAGTCGAGCAGTCGGCCGAACGTGCTCGAGCTGTCGAACCGGGGCATGCAGCACCAGTCGATCGAGCCCGCCCGCGAGACGAGGGCGGCCGTGTGGCAGTCCGAGAGCAGCGCGTAGTCGCCGATCGCGGGATAGCGCTCGTCGGGCCGGCACTCGACCTCTCGCGGCGGGACCTCTTCGGTCGCGGTCTCCGTCACGTCAGCGCCCGACCGGCACGTCCTTCGCCGCGAGGCCGATCTCGGCGGCGTGCTCGAGCTGCTCGTCGTCCGCGATCCCCGGGGCGGCGCGCATCTGGACGAGCGCCTGCTCCTCGACCGCATGGACGTCGCGCAGAGAGGCGCCGAGCTGGTCGTCGATTGTCGTCATGGCGGTGAGCGCTACCCGGGAGCGATGCCGGGAAACGACCCACCGGCGCGCGGCGTTTCGGCGAGGTGCGCTCGGGTAGCGCGCGGCATGACCGAGCGAGACGACCGCCAGGCCGAGACGCCGACCGGCTTCCCCGAGCCGCCGGGCCGCGACCCGGGCGACCGGACGCGCGATCGCGAGCCTCACCACACCCTCTCGAACCCCGCCACCGACCCCGATCCGACGGAGTGGCCGGACCCGTACGAGCGCCGCGAGGACCCCCGGGACCCGGAGGATCCGGACGGCCGGCCGTTCGGCGAGGAGCCCCACCCGCCGACCGGCGCACGGAGCACGAGCGAGCCGCACCCGAAGGACGACGTCGAGAGCGATCGAGGCGACGCCCCGGACCTCGACCACATGGACGAGTGAGGGAGGCCCGCCGAGGGCGCCCGCCGGCTAGAGGGCGTCCTCGGCCTTCTTGTAGGCGATCTGCAGGACGTCGGAGCCGAACAGGGTCGAGAACGCCGTCGCGATCCAGCGCGTCGGCCGCGGCGCGACGATGAGGCCCATCGTGAAGGCGGCGGCGATCCACATCCCGATGCAGTAGGGGCACACGAGGAGCTCGCCGATCGCCTTGCGCAGGCCGCCGTCCCGCGGTGCCTCGTCGACCTCGCCAGGCCCGGCCTCGCCCTGATAGCGCGTGAACGGCGCTCGGACCGTCGCGGTCACCTTGTCCTTGGAGACGAGGCGGGCCAGCTTGTGCGTCGCGACCGTCGTGAGCGCGAGGTCCGCCGCCGAGACGCGGTCCGGGAGCCGGCGCCCCGACCGGCGCATCCAGTACGTGAACCCGCCGGTGATGCCGCCGAAGGTGCTCATGAGGACGAGGTAGCCACCGAGCGGCCGCTCGACCTCCGGCGAGTATCCGGTCACGTGGGTCGCGTCGCGGATGCGGTCGCGGGTCGTCGTGTGATGCGCGGTGGACATTCCTCGCGATACCGCGTCATGAGGCACCTGACACGCGGCCGGGCGCCCGGCCGCGCGCCGCTCAGGCCTCGATGGGCACGTGTCCCTCGACGGCCGCGACCCGTTCGAGCCAGGCGCCGACGGCTGCGTGGCGCGAGAGGTCGAAGCCGCCCTTGTCGGCGCGGTGCGTGTAGGCGTAGAGCGCGACGTCGGCGACGGTGAACCGGCCCCCGACGAGCCACTCGCGGCTCTGGAGGTGCCGATCCATCGCAGCGAGCGCACGCTCGCCCTCGCGACGACGCGCCGCGATGGTCTCCTCGTCGGGCGGGTCCTTCGCGTACAGGCACCAGAAGATGACGACCGCGATGTTCGGCTCGTGGCTGTACTGCTCGAAGAAGAGCCACTGCAGCGCCTGGGCGCGCGTGTAGCGGTCGTCGGGGAGCAGCGCGGTGCCCTCGGCGAGGTACCAGATGATCGCGTTGGACTCCGCGAGCGGCCGGCCGTCGTCGAGGACGAGCACGGGGACGCGGAGGGCGGGGTTGAGGTCCCCGAGCAGCTCCTCGCGGCCCGAGCGATCGACGACGTCGACCTCGCGGCGCTCGTGGTGCATGCCGAGCTGGGCGAGGACGAGGCGCACCTTGTAGCAGTTGCCCGAGACCGCGCTGTCGTAGAGGAGCATGGGGGGAGGATGCACGCTCGGGCGTCATCTGCGTCCGCCCGGGAAGACTTCTGCGGTGGCCTCCCTCGTCCTCGGACCGATGCTCCGGCACGTCGGCGCACGCGATGCGACCGTCTGGGTCGAGGCGGACGAGCCGTGCGAGGTCGACGTGCTCGGCCACCGCAGCCGCACCTTCCGCGTCGGCTCGCGGCACTACGCGATCGTCGTCGTCGACGGGCTCGAGCCCGGGTCCGTGACCCCGTACGAGGTGCGGGTCGACGGAGAGCGCGCCTGGCCGCCTGCGGACGATGCGTTTCCTCCCTGCGCCATCCGCACCCATGCCGACGGCGCGACGGTGCGGCTCGCGTTCGGCTCGTGCCGCAAGTCGGCGCCCCACGTGCCGCCCCACACGCGGCGCCGGGCGAGCGACCCCCGCGGGCTCGGCGTCGATGCGCTGCGCACGCTCGCTCTCCGCGCCGCCGCGGACACCGCGATGCTCCCCGACCACCTCCTCCTCCTCGGCGACCAGCTCTACGCCGACGAGCCGTCCACCGAGGTGCAGCAGCGCGTCGAGGACCACGTCGTCGACGCCCGGGCTCCGCAGGACGAGCTCGAGGACTTCGACGAGTACGCCCTCGCCTACTGCGACGCGTGGAGCGAGCCGGCCCTGCGCTGGCTGTTCTCCAGCGTCCCGACGGCGATGATCCTCGACGACCACGAGATCAGCGACGAGTGGAAGATCTCGCAGTCCTGGGTGGAGGAGATGCGCGCGACGCCGTGGTTCGAGCGGCGCGTCGTCGGCGGGCTCATGTCGTACTGGCTCTACCAGCACCTCGGCAACCTCGCTCCGGACCAGCTCGTGACCGACGAGCTCCTCGCGCGCGCCCGCGCCGCCGACGACGCGGCGCCGCTCCTGCGCGACTTCGCGAGCGACGCGGCGCACCAGTCCGGTCGCAGCCGGTTCAGCTTCCGCCGCGACCTCGGCGGGGCGCGACTCGTCGTCCTCGACGCCCGCGGGGGCCGCGAGCTCGCGCCGGGACGGCGCCGGATCATGACCGACGCCGAGTGGGCCTGGGCGCGCGACCAGATCGCCGGAGACCACGAGCACCTCCTCCTCGCCAGCTCGATCCCGTTCTTCGTCGGGCACGGGCTCCACGAGCTGGAGGCCTGGAACGAGAGGCTCTGCGACGGCGCGTGGGGGAGCCGCGTCGCGCGCTGGTCGGAGTGGTACCGGCGGGCGGCGAACCTCGGTCACTGGGCGGCGTTCGGGCGGTCGTTCGCCCTGTTCGGGGAGCTGCTCGACGACATCGCGGCGGGACGGGTCGGCCGTCCGCCCCGGTCGATCATCACGCTCTCGGGCGACGTCCATCACTGCTACCTCGCCCGGGTCGAGGTCCCCGCCTCGCGCGACGACGGACCGCCGATCTGGCAGGCGGTCTGCTCGGGGCTGCGCAAGCCGCTGGACCCGGGGGAGAAGCTCGCCGTGAGGCTCACGCACTCGCGCGCCGGTCGGGTGCTCGCGACCGGGCTCGCGCGACTCGCCGGCGTCCCGCGGCCGCGCGCACGCTGGCGGATGGTCGAGCGCCCCCGCTACGAGAACCAGGTCGCGACGCTCACGGTCGCGGGGGAGAGGGTGGACCTCCGCATCGAGACGACCGCGCACGCGGACTGGCGGGATCCGGACCTGCGGACGACGATCGCCCGTCGCCTCGCCTGACCGCCCGCCCCACCACCGTGAGTGTCGATCCACCGACGCGTGGGGTCGGTGGATCGACACTCACGGCGCGGTGGGGGAGGATCGGGGCGATGACGCCGCTCCGCCTCTTCGTCGCCGTCGTCCCTCCCGCCGAGGCGGTCGCCGACCTCGCCGCGGCGGTCGCCGGTCACCACGACGAGGCGAAGGGGCTGCGATGGTCGCTCGTCGCGCAGTGGCACGTGACGCTCGTCTTCCTCCCCGCCGTCGAGGAGGACGCCGTCGAGGGGCTCGTCGCCGCGCTGGGCGACGCTGCGCGCGCGACGCCGCCGCTGCATCTCCGGGTCGCCGGTGCCGGCGCGTTCCCGCGGGCACGCCGGGCCCGGGTGCTGTGGGCGGGGCTGGACGGCGACACCGAGGCGCTCACCGGTCTCGCCGCCCGCTGCCGCGACGCCGCGTCCGCGGCGGGGGTCGAGCTCTCGGACACCCGCTTCCATCCGCATCTCACCATCGCGCGGGCGCGGCGGGCGGCCCTCGACGTCACCCGTCTCGTCGCCGCGCTCTCCGCGATCGAGGGGCCGGGGTGGACGGCGACCGAGATCGGGCTCGTCCGCTCGCGCCTCGGCGGCGGCGAGGGGCGCCGCTCGGCGTACGAGACCGTCGCCGAGCTGCCCCTCGCGGGGCCGGAGGCGTGACGCGGACCGCGCCTCCTAGGGCAGGACCTGCTTGGCGATCTGCTCGCCGCGGATGCGGCGCGGGAGGTAGCCGGTGAACTGGATCGAGAGCTGTCCGCCGAGACGGGCCGCGGGGGAGAGGGGCTCCTTCAGCTTCCACTCGCCGTCCTCGATCTTCGCGTTCTTCGTGAGGAAGGCGGGCGTGCCGTCGGCCTCGGTGTAGCCGAGCCGCACCCGGACGACGCCGCGGGCGCGCGTGCTGATCGTCCCGTCGACGACGAGGTTGCCCGCGCTGTCGATGCGCGTGGTGCCGCGCTCGAGGCTCGCCTTGTTCGACGCCGCCCGCAGCCGGACCTCGTCGGGGCGGGTGCGGTCGTTGCCGGCGTACTCGATCTCGATGATGCCGCTCCGCGCCCGGCGCATCGCCTTCGGAAGCCGCCGGTCGACCTTGATGCGCCCGTCGTCGGGGATCTCCTCGGTGAACCGGTAAGTCCGGCCGTTGGCGCGGAACGTCGCCTTCAGCTCACCCGACGCGCGCTTCGTGATCTCCCACAGCGCGTCGAGGCGCCCGTCCTTCACGCCGGCGCGGAGCACGCTGAGCTTCGCGGGGAACCGCGGCGCGGCAGCGGGCGCTGCCGCGGGGGCCGCAGGCAGAGGAGCGACGGGAAGTGCAGCCGGAGCCGGGGACGGCGGCGCGGTGGCGGGAACCGGAGTCGGAGTCGGATCGGTCGGAGCCGGTCCCGGCGGAGGCGCAGGCAGCGGCGGCGCCTCGACGCGCTGGCCGAAGATCTCCCACTCGTCGTTGACGAGCCCGCCGGTGTTCGTGTCGCCGCGGAAGACGGTGAGGAACTCGTTCGAGACGGGGTTGTACGCGAGGTCGGCTCCCGTCGCCCCGTAGGCGGGTTGGTCCGTCCCGCCCAGGAACGAGACGCGCTGGTCGCCCGAGCCGATCGGCGTCGCACCGACATCGAGGCGCCGCACGAAGACCTCCAGCTCGCCGAGGTGGAGGGCCTCGAGCGAGCCGTAGTAGCCGACCAGGTACTCGCCGCTCGTCGGGTGGACCGCGATCCTCGCGCCCGAAGCGTCGTACGCGGGGTCCCCCGCCGGTCCACGAGTGGAGATACGGACGTCGTCGGGTCCGACGGGCGCGCCGGCCGCGGACACGCGCTGGCCGAAGATCTCGGTCTTGCCGTCGGCGCCGCCGACCTTCGTGTCCCCCCACCATGCGACGAAGAACTCGCCGGAGGCGGGGTTGTACACGACGTCGGGACTCCGCGCGTCGTAGTTCGCGTCGCCGTCGGGGCCCATCGCCGACAGCCGCACGTCGCCCGTGCCGACCTCGGCGCCCTCACCGGTGAGTCGCTGGGCGTAGATCTCTGCCTCGCCGATGATCGCCCCGCCGATGTCGCCCTCCCAAGCGACGAGGTACTCCTGGGACGCGGGCGAATAGGCGGCCTTCGCGTACCAGGCGTCGTCGCTCGCGTCGCCCGTGCCGCCGGCGACGGAGACCCGGATGGGGCCGTTGATGCTCGTCACCGTCGCTCCGAGGCGCTGGGCGTACACCTCCAACTCGCCGTCGACGAGACCGCCCTCGTTCGAGTCCCCGTCCCAGACGACGAGGTACTCGTTGCGCGTCGGGTTGTGGACGACGTCGGGCCGGCCCGCATCGTAGGCGGCGTCTCCCGTCCCGCCGAGGAACGAGACGCGGACCGGAAGTCCGGTCGGGAGGCCGGCCGTGCTGACGCGCTGCGCGAAGATCTCCTGCTCGTCGGCGGCGAGCGAGCCGGTCTCGGGGTCGCTGGCGAAGACGACGAGGTACTCGTCCGAGGTCGGGTTGTAGGTGACCGCGGGCTCGTTCGCCGTCTGGGAGGCGTCTCCGAGGCCGCCCATCGCCGTCAGCCGCGTCGCCGTCCCGATGAGCGTGCCGTCGGAGGCGATGCGCTGGCCGAAGATCTCCCGCTCGTTGGCCAGCTGCCCGTCGGCGCCGAGGTTCTGACTCCACACGACGAACGCCTCGCCCGTCGCGGGGTTCACCGCGACGTCGGGGAACTGGGTGGATTCAACTGGTCGTCGCAACACTCGACGTGAGGAGTGGCGATGGGCAGG